>JAIEMI010000060.1 GCA_019752235.1 Rhodospirillaceae bacterium | reverse complement strand
GATCGACAAGGTGCTGTTCGATTTTGGTTTTCCCATGGGTCCATATTCCGTGGCCGATCTCGCTGGCCTCGACGTCGCCTGGGCCGCGCGCAAGTCCCGGTGGGACAAGCTGACGGACCGCGAGCGCGCCGCCAACATTCTCGACCAGATTTGTGAACTGGGCCGCTTCGGCCAGAAAACCAACGCGGGTTATTACAAGTATGACGAAAAGCGCAATGCCACGCCCGACCCGTTCATTGAAGAGTTGATCGTCAATCACTCCGCCAAACGCGGCCTCACGCGCCGCACCATTCCCGACCAGGAAATCCTCGAACGCTGCCTTTTCGCCATGATTAACGAAGGCGCCAAAATTCTGGAGGAGGGCGTGGTGCCGCGCCCTCACGAAATCGACGTGATTTGGGTCAACGGCTTCGGCTTCCCGGCCTATCGCGGCGGCCCCATGTTCTATGCCGACCAGCTCGGCCTGGAAAACGTCTATAAGACCATGCTCAAGTACCGCGATCAGGTGGGTGAGCAATTCTTCACACCAGCCCCGCTTTTGGAGAAGCTGGCGAAATCTGGCAAAAGTTTCTACAACCCCTAAATATTACAAGAAGCTCGGAACAGGAATCGCGTCATGAAAGAAGCCGTTATCGTTTCCACCGCCCGCACACCCATCGGCAAGGCCTATCGCGGCGCTTTCAATGACACCGAAGCTCCGGCCCTCGGCGGCCACGTGATCAAGGAAGCCGTCAAGCGCGCGGGTATTTCTCCGGATGAAGTCGAAGACGTCATCATCGGCTGCGCCGCGCAGCAGGGCACGCAGGGTTACAACCTGGGCCGCCTGTGCGCCGTGACCGGCGGGCTGGGCTCGCGGACGTCGGGCACCACCATCGACCGCCAGTGCGGTTCGGGTCTCACGGCCATCGCCACCGCCGCGAAACAGGTCATCATCGACGGCATGCCGATTGTCGTGGCGGGTGGCGTTGAGTCCATCAGCCTGACCCAGAACGAACACAAGAATGCCTATCGCGCGCGTTCGAAGGCGGTGCTGGAAGTCAGCCCCAATATGTATATGCCGATGATCGAGACCGCCGAAGTCGTGGCGAAACGTTACGGCATCTCGCGTCAGTCCCAGGACGAATACGCGCTGCAAAGCCAGCATCGCACCGCCGCCGCGCAGGCCGCTGGTAAGTTCGACGCTGAGATCGCGCCGATGACGTCCATCAAAACCGTCGTCGACAAGGCCACCAAAGAAGTGAAGTTCGAGACCGTCACTCTGAAGCAGGATGAAGGCAACCGCGCCGACACCAAGCTGGACGGCCTCGTGTCGTTGAAGCCGGTCATCGAAGGCGGCTTCATTACGGCGGGCAATGCCAGCCAGTTGTCCGATGGTGCGTCGGCCTGCGTGGTCATGGATTCCAAACTGGCCGAGAAGCGCGGCCTCCAACCGCTCGGCATCTATCGCGCCATGGCTGTCGCCGGCACGGATCCGGACGAAATGGGCATCGGCCCGGTATTCGCGGTTCCGAAGCTGCTGGAACGCACCGGCCTCAAAATGAGTGACATCGGCCTGTGGGAGCTGAATGAAGCCTTCGCGGTGCAGGTGCTCTACTGCCGCGACAAGCTGGGCATCCCGGACGACATTCTGAATGTGAATGGCGGCTCCATCGCCATCGGGCATCCTTTTGGCATGACCGGCGCGCGTATGGTGGGCCATGCGCTCATCGAGGGTAAGCGCCGCGGCGTGAAGTACGTGGTTGTGACCATGTGCATCGGCGGCGGCATGGGCGCGGCGGGCCTGTTCGAGGTCGCCTAACCGTCTGTAACTATTGTCCGGCCAAAAACTCCGGAAATTACCGGATAAACATTGACGGCTTCCGCGACAGTCATGATCATGGCTGTCGCGGTTCATCCATGTGAATTACCGGGCTTGGTAATTCGAAGCGGAGGCATGTCGATGTTTACCCGTTCTTTGTTTGCACCGGTGTTGACCGGTATCGCGGCGCTGACACTCGCGGGAACGGCCATGGCCGGAGAAACCCGCAGCTACGTCGTAAACATGTTCCATGTGGCGACCGCGCATGTGGGCGCCAACTGCCCGGATGGCCTGAACCCGCTGTCCGACGAAATCTTCAAACACGAATTGCGCCGCCTCGGCTATCCGTCCCGTGAGATTGAAACACTCATGAAGGATTTTCCCAATGGCGCCTACATTCCCAT
This sequence comes from Rhodospirillaceae bacterium, assembly GCA_019752235.1. Classification (GTDB taxonomy): domain Bacteria; phylum Pseudomonadota; class Alphaproteobacteria; order Rhodospirillales; family Rhodospirillaceae; genus SHVO01. The sequence goes on along the minus strand of JAIEMI010000060.1, from coordinate 7,467 downwards.
CACCACTAACCGCGGGCGCGTCAACGGCCAGGCGGTGAATGTGTATGCTAATCCTTGGACCCAGCCCGACCCCAAACTCAACACCGTGAAAGGCACCACGGGCTTTGGCTTTAATCTCGACGGCAAAGTCTCGCCCGGCGACTTTATCGATCCGGAGACCAAGGAGAAGGGTGTCGATAATCAGCTCTGGCGCGCCGTCGGCTGTATCCAGAATTTCGCGGCCATGCCGCCGGACAAGCCGATCTATGCTTTTGGCCAATGGGATCTGACGCGGGATTCCGCGCCGGCATGGCTGATCCAAATTTCTGGCATCGACAATCCCGTCAACGATGATGACGTGACGGTGATGATCGACAAGTCTGTCGATATTATTTCGCGCGACGGCAGTGGAGAGGTCATGCGCGATACCACGTTCCGCCTCGATCCCAACTCGCGTTCGCGGAATGTTGTGCGCGGGCGGATCAAGGACGGCATGCTGACGACGGATGTCTGGGACATGTACATGGTCACGGACCCGAAGCTGCTGCCCTATTTGGACCTGCGGCAGGCGCGGCTGCGCTTCAAGCTGAACGAGGACGGCAGTCTGACCGGGGTTGTCGGCGGCTATTATGATTGGTGGCCGTTCTATTGGACTTTTGCACAAGGCGGATGGGTTATCGAACACGCGACAGGCATCGATGTGCCCGGCCTTTATTACGCGCTGAAGAAAATGGCCGATGCCAACCCGGATCCGAAAACCGGTGAAAACCGCTCGATTTCCACGGCCTATTCCATCGAAGCCTTCCCGGCGGTGATTTCAAGCCCGGGCACCAAGGAGCTCGCCGACGCAGGTCAATAAGCGATTCCCCCCTATCGTCATTCCTGGGGATGAATAGCTTTTTCAATATGGCGCACGCCGTGTTTCCTGCCATTATGCGCCCCGCGTTGGGAGACGACTGGGAGGGTTTATGAACGTCGCCGCAACTGATTCGGCAAGTGTCAGTGTTACCGAGGAAGCGGCCATCAAGAAGGCGTTTCGGTACCTCGTTCCCTGGCTGATGCTTTTCTACGTCCTGGCTTACATCGATCGCATCAACATCGGTTTTGCGGCCCTGACGATGAATGCGGAACTGGGCCTGACGTTCGCGATGTTCGGCATCGCCAACACAGCCTTTTACGTCATGTTTTCGCTGTTCGAAGTACCCAGCAACATGATGCTGGCTAAGTACGGCGCACGCGTCTGGATTCCGCGCATCATGATCACCTGGGGCTTGGCATCCATAGCGACGATGTTCGCGGTCGGCCCCTACAGCCTCTACGCCTTGCGCGCCCTGGTCGGTTTGGCCGAAGCCGGGCTGCTGCCGGGTATCGTCTATTACATGGGCTATTGGTTCCCGCAGAAACACCGTGCCCGTGCCAACGCCATTTTCCTCGCGGCCTTGCCGCTGTCTTTGATGATCGGCTCGCCGCTCTCAGGTCTGATCCTGCAAATGGACGGTTTCTTGGGTCTCGCTGGCTGGCGCTGGCTGTTTATCATCGAGGGCGTGCCCTCGGTGCTGTTGGGCTTCGCCGTATATTTTATTCTGCCCGAACGTCCCAAAAACGCGCGCTGGCTGTCCGAAGAGGAAAAGACGGCGCTGCAGACCCGCATGGACAAGGAACATGCCGTCGCGCCGCCCATGGTGGGCAAACGCCCCGCCACGAAGTGGCAGGAAGTCAGAAGTTTCAAGATTTTGGCTCTGGCCGTGAGCTATTTCTGCATCCTCGCCACAGCCAACAGCCTTGGTATCTGGGCGCCGCTGATCGTCAAAGAACTGTTGGGAAATACGGAACGCTACGTGCTCGTGGGTTTCGTCACGGCAATTCCGCCGTTGTTCGCCATGTTCGCCATGCAGTGGGTCAGTCGCAACTCGGACAGGCTTAATGAGCGCACATGGCATACCGTGATTTCCATGGCTTTGGGCGCGCTGGGGTGGATGATCGTGGCGTTGACTGCTTCGCCATACACGAAGATGCTTGGCCTCACGCTCTGTTTCGTGGGCACGTATTCGGCCATGTGTGTGTTCTGGGCCATGGCGGCGCACACGTTGTCGCGGCAAAGTCAGGCCGTCGGCATTGCGCTGATTTCGTCCATTGGCACGCTGGCGTCGATGATAAGCCCCACGATTATCGGTTATCTGCGTGAGCGCACGGAAAACTTCAACGCCGGAATCTGGTACACCACGATCCTTTTGCTTCTGGGCGTGACGCTGATGGTGTTCGCGGCCCGCCGCGCGGCTAACGCAGCGACACCCGTCAACCCGTGACGCCGCAAGCCGAAATCCTCGGCAAGCTGCTGGAGGAACGCCACAGTTGCCGGGCTTTCCTGAAAAAGCCCGTGCCGGAGGCGACTATTGCCCGCATTTTGGAGATGGCCCAGCGCACCGCGTCCTGGTCCAACTCCCAGGCTTGGCAAGTGGTGTTGGCTAGCGGCGCGGCCACGGACAAGTTCCGTGACGCATTGCGCGCGCATGTAGCAGGCAACCCGGCGGCGCCGGATTTCCCATGGCCGCGGGAGTATCGCGGCGTGCACCAGGCACGGCGGCGGGAATGCGGTTTTGGTCTCTATAGCGCCGTCGGTATTCCGCGTGGCGACAAGGAGGCCATGCACCATCAGCACATGGAGAATTACCGCCTGTTCGGCGCGCCCCATGTGGTGATCGTCACGTCCGATGAGGCGCTCGGCGTCTATGGCGCGATAGACTGCGGGGCCTACGTCGGCACCTTCATTCTTGCGGCCCACAGCCTGGGCGTGGCCAGCATTCCCCAGGCCGCGCTGTCGACCCATTCGCCCTTTGTGCGGGCGCATTTCGGCATTCCCGAGGACCGCCGGGTAGTCTGCGGCATCTCCTTCGGCTACGAAGATCCGGCGCATCCCGCCAATAGCTTCCGCACCACGCGGGCCGCGGTCGATGACGTCGTGACGCGGATTTCTTAAGCGGTTTTCTGCAGCGTCAGGCCCAAATCCTTGATCATGCTGTCGCGCATGACGAACTTCTGCACCTTGCCGGTCACCGTCATGGGGAACTCACTGACGAACCGCACGTGCTTGGGAATCTTGTAGTGGGCAATCTGCCCCTTGCAGTGTTCGCGGATTTCGTCTTCCGTTGCGCTCTGGCCGTTCTTCAGCTTGATCCAGGCGCATAGTTCCTCGCCGAACTTGGGGCAGGGCACGCCGAAGATCTGCACCGATTCCACTTTCGGATGCTGGTACAGGAATTCTTCGATTTCGCGCGGATAGATGTTCTCGCCGCCGCGGATCACCATGTCCTTGATGCGGCCGACGATATTGCAGTATCCGTCTTCATCCATCGTTGCTAAATCGCCCGTATGCATCCATCCGCCCGGATCAATCGCGTCAGTCGTTTTCTCGGCGTCGTTCCAATAGCCGTGCATCACAAGATAGCCGCGCGCGCACAGTTCGCCTTGCTGGCCGATAGGCAGGATGCGGTTGTTGCTGTCGACGATCTTTACTTCCGTATGCGGGAAGGCGCGGCCCACGGTGCTGACGCGGCGCTCTACAGAATCATGGATCGAGGTCTGGGTGATGATGGGGCTGGTTTCCGTCATGCCGTAGGCGATGGTCACCTGCTTCATGTTCATTTCGGTGATGCACTGGCGCATCACTTCGATGGGGCAGGGTGAGCCCGCCATGATGCCGGTGCGCAGCGTGCTGACATCGTACTTTTTGAAATCCGGGTCCGCCAGCATGGCGACAAACATTGTCGGCACGCCGTAGACCGACGTGCAGCGTTCGGCCTGGATGGCCTCCAGGGTCGCCTTGGCTTCAAAGGCTTCGGACGGGAACACCATCGCAGACCCCGACGTCAGGCAGCCCAGACAGCCCACCACCATGGCGAAGCAGTGGTACAGCGGTACGGGAATGCAGACGCGATCCTTTTCCGTGTAGCCCAAGGCCTGCGTGGCGAAGAGGCCGTTATTGATGATCGAATGGTGCGTCAGCGTCGCGCCCTTGGGCGAGCCGGTGGTGCCGCTGGTGAATTGGATATTGATCGGGTCGTCGAACTGCAGAACCGTTTCCAGTTCGCTGAGGCGCTTTTTGTGACTGTCCTTCGCCATGCCGGCGAGATCTTCGAACTTCAGGAACCCCTGCTGGTCATTACTGCCGATCCGGACCAATGTGCGCAGTGCGGGCAGGCGCTTGGATTTCAGCTGGCCCGGTGCGCTGGCGGCAATCTCGGGCGCCAGTTCGCGCAGCATGTCGATGTAGTTGCTGCTCTTGAATCGTTCGGCTGTGATCAGGGCTTTGCATTCGACTTTGTTGAGGACGTACTCCACCTCGGTCAGGCGGTAGGCAGGGTTGATATTAACCTGCACCAAGCCGGCTTTGGCGGTGGCGAATTGGGTCACGACCCACGAGGAATTATTGGGCGACCAGATGCCGACGCGGTCGCCGGGCTCCAGACCCAACGCAATCAAGCCGGCGGCGACGGCGTCCACTTGACGTTTGAACTCCGCATAGCTCCACCGGATGTTCTCATGACGGACGACAACCGCGTCCCGGTCGGGAAAGCGCGCGGCGATTTTGTCGAAATGGACGCCAATGGTGTCGCCCAGCAGCGGGGTATCGGACACACCGTGAACGTAACTGGTCGTGAGCTTAGACATGATCCTCCCCGATCGTCTGTGTCCTTCAGATTAGCGTAAGGTCATACAGGATTCGAGGGGTTCTACCGGTGGGTATCTGGCCGCAACACGCAAAATTGAACGCAGCAGTGCAAAGAACCCATGGTGGAAGGCCGCAAAATGAAAAATCCCCGCAGGCTCGCGCCGGCGGGGATTCAACAAAAGGTCGGGATCTCCGGCGCTTATTTCCCGGTAAATTCCTTACGCAGCTCGCGTTTCAGCACTTTGCCGGCGCCCGAAAGCGGGAAGGCGGTGCGGAATTCCACGCTGCGCGGGCACTTGTAGTGAGCGATGCGCTCGCGCGTGAAGGCGATGATCTCATCCTGGGTCACCTTGCCGCCCGGCTGCAGGATGATGAAGGCGTGCACACGCTCGCCCCACTTTTCATCCGGCACGCCGATGACGGCGCATTGGCTTACGGCGGGGTGCTGGGTGACGCAGTTTTCCACCTCAACCGAATAGATATTCTCACCGCCCGAAATGATCATGTCTTTGATGCGATCAACCATGTAGACGAAGCCTTGTTCGTCCATGTAGCCGCCGTCGCCGGTGTGCATCCAGCCATCAACGATGGCCGCGGCGGTCTCTTCCTTGCGGTTCCAGTAGCCTAGCATGCGGTTGGGACCGCGGACCTTGATTTCACCCACGGTGCCGCGCGCCACTTCCTTATCGTTTTCGTCGACTATCTGGAGTTCGACGCCGAAGGTCGGACGGCCGACGGAGCGGTTGCGGCCGACTTTACGGTGTTCGCCCTGCAGGTAGCGGAATTGCAGGGTGGTCGCCAGCGGCGCGAGTTCGGTCATACCGTAAGCCTGCACGAATTCTGCGCTGGGGAAGGCTTTCACGGCGCGATCCAGCAATGCTTCAGTGATCGGCGCAGCGCCATAGATGATGCGCTTGAACGTGCTGGTGTTGTACTTGGCGAAGTTCGGATGCTCGATCAGCATCTGGACCATCGTGGGGACAAGAAGCGCTTCGGTGACCTTCTCCTTGTCGATCATTGCAAGTACGTCTTCCGGTACGAAGCCGGGTTGGATGATGTTCTTGGCGCCGCTGCACGTGGTGGCCATATAAGGCCACATGCTCGACAAATGGAACGTGGGCAGCATGTTGAAATAGACGGCGGTCTCTAAAAAGTGACCTTCCGCCATGCTCTGCAGCACGCAGCTCACGATATTGCCGTGGCTCAGCATCACGCCCTTGGAGCGACCGGTGGTGCCGCCGGTGTAGAAAATCGTGAACAGATCATCGTCCATACGCCCGGCGTCTTCGACCGGCGCGCTGGTCTTGATGATCTCTTCGTAGAACTCGACGCCTTTTGGGCCTTCCGCTTCGCCGGAATAGATAAGGTGCAGGTTGATGCCCTTCTTTTTGACCAGCGCCACCAGTTCCTGGCCCGGCGCCAGATTGGAATCGTCCACCATCAGAACGGTCGGCGTACTGTCTTCAATGGCGTCGGCCAGTTCCGGCACGCTCCAGCGGCCGTTGAGGGGCGTCACCACACCGCCCGCCCAAGCCGTCGCCAGGCTGGTTTCGAGATAGCGGTCGCAGTTGTTCATGATCAGCGCGATGCGGTCGCCGGGCCCGAGGCCACGGCTGCGCAGGCCGCCGGCCAGGCGCTGCACGCGCTCGTAAAGCTGCGCCCACGTCTGGCGGCGATTGCCGAAGACCGTGGCGGTATCCTTGGACCGCGTCTGTACGGTCCGCTTCAACATGGCGGTAACGCCCATATACATCGATAAAACTCCCGTTCCGTCCCCGTCTTGTGGAGCCGCTTTCTCCACAAGACCTTTATTTAGTGGTGCCCAAAGCCGAAGGCTTTGAGCGTAGCGCCGTTACTTCTTCAGAAGTTCGCCGCTGATGATCATTTTGCGTACTTCGGTCGTTCCGGCGCCGATTTCAAGCAGTTTGGTGGCGCGGAACAGGCGGTTGATTTCCGATTCCCAGATGTAGCCGCTGCCGCCGTGAATTTGCACGGCTTCGTCCAGCACCTTGTTCATGGTCTCGGCGGTGTACATCACCGAGGCCGCCGTCAGCGCATGGATCGCGCCGCGCCCGCCGCCGCCGACCTCCATCTCGTTGGCTGCCGCGAGAACGCGGTAATTGAAGGTCCGCATGGTCTCGACCCAAACATACATGTCCGCGATTTTCGACTGGATCATCTGGAAGCTGGCGATGGGCTTGCCGAATTGCTGGCGGGTCTTGGCGTAGTCGATGCTCAGTTCCAGTGCGCGTTCGCAGATGCCCAAACAGATCGGCGAGATCATGGCGCGCTCAAGGTCGAGGCCGCTCATGACAATCGACACGCCGGCGTTCTCTTGGCCCACCAGGTTGGCGGCGGGCACTTTGCAGTCCTCGAACACCAGTTCGGCGGTCTGGCTGCCGCGGAAGCCCATCTTGATCAGCTTCTGGGCGACCTTGAAGCCGGGCATGTCCTTCTCGACGATGAAGGCCGAGATCCCCTTTGGGCCAAGCTCGGGCGCGGTCTTGGCGTAGACCAGCAACACGTCGGCGATGGGGCCGTTCGTGATGTAAATCTTGGTGCCGTTCAGGATGTAGAAGTCGCCTTCCTTGCGGGCGGTGGTGCGCATGGACCCTAGCGCGTCGGACCCGGCGCCGGGCTCCGTCAGGCCCAGGGCGCCAAGCTGTTTGCCCGAGCACAGGCCGGGCAGGTACTTCTTGCGCTGCGTCTCATTGGCGTTGCGGTAGATGTTATTGAGGCAAAGATTGTCGTGGGCCACCCAGGACAGAGCCACGGCGTGGTTCCAGCGGGAGAAAGCCTGAAGGACAAGGCCGCTGGTG
>JAIEMI010000214.1 GCA_019752235.1 Rhodospirillaceae bacterium | reverse complement strand
GCCTCATGGGAGCATCCTTCAAGGGCTTAGAGCGGGCCATCGCGGAGGGGACTAACGGTCGCGAGAAGATCAAACTGGCCCTAGAGTACTATCTGCTAAGTCTCATCGACGAGATGAGCTGCTGCGTCATCGTCACGGAAGACGACGCGCTGCTGCCGGAAGACCACCAAGAGCACATTAAGGTCCGCGACAGGTATGAGCAGGCGCTGCGCGAACTGGTGCGCGAGGGAATCGCGGACGGCAGCATCGTGCCCTGCGACCCCAAGCTCGTGACGCTGACCTTCTTAGGGTCGGTGCACTGGGTGCCGAAATGGTTCTCACACGACCGGCAATGGTCTGGAAAGACGCTCGCAACGATGATGTGCGCGCTTCTGGACCGCGCTCTGTCGACCGCGCCCGCGAAGAGTCTTTTGGATTAACCTCATAGCGTGCGTATGCTCCGCCCGGGCGCTTTTCGGCATTTAACGATTTAAAAGCACGCGTCGAGGCGTTAAATAACATCTCTCTTGTTCACTTGACGCCCGTCCAGCCGCCTGCCTAACATTAGGCCTAGAGCGGAAAGGGCCTCCTCGTGACAGAGATCGACGATACCTCCGCGCGGGAGGAAAACTCCTCGCGCCGGCGCATCCTGGACTGCGCGGCCCGTCTGTTTCGCCACAAGGGTTATGGCGCCACGTCGTTGCGCGACATCGCCGCCGAAAGCGGCATGAAAGCCGGCAGCCTTTATTATCACTTCGCGTCCAAGGACGAGATCGTCATCGACATTCTCAACATCGGTGTCGCGCGCGTGCATGACACGGTGCGCAGCGCCATCGATGCGCTGGCGAAAACCGCCACCTATGCCGACACCATCCGCGCCGCGATCCACGCGCATCTGCGCGCGCTGCACGAGGCCGACGACTACACGTCCGCCAACGTGCGCATTTTTGGCCAGGTGCCGGAGACGGTACGCGACGCGCACCTCGCCATCCGCCGGGCCTACGAAGAGACGTGGTCGAAACTGCTGACCGCCGCTTTCGAAGCCGGCGAGCTGCGTCCCACCATGGACCCGCAGCTCGTGTTGGCGCTGCTGCTCCGCAGCCTCAACGCCTCCCTCGAATGGTTCGATCCGAAAAAAGGCCCGGTGGAGCGTATCGCCGCCACCTTCTCGGAACTGGTGTTGCGCGGCGCCGTCGACGAAGCGCCCGCCGTAGCCAAGCGCCGCGCTTAGCACGAACGCTCAATCCAAGGGGATGACATTGGAATTTGGGGGTGTGCTCGCTCCCTACGCGTTGCTCGGCACCATCCGCTTCGCGACTTCTTCCAGCATGACTTCCGTGGCGCCGCCGCCGATGGACTGTACGCGCGCATCGCGCACCATGCGCTCGATGGCGGATTCACGCAGGTAACCGAAGCCGCCGTGGAATTGCTGGCACACGTACATCACTTCGTTCACCAGCTCGCCGCACAGCGCCTTCACCATGGACACGTCCTTCACGCATTCCTTGCCGTGTGAGTCGAGCCAGGCGGTGCGGTAGACCAGCTGACGCGCCGCTTCCACTTTCGCCGCCGCCATGGCCAGGCGCTGGCGGATCGCCTGCTTGTCCCACAGCGTCGCGCCGAAGGCCTTGCGCTGCTTCACGTAGTCGATGGTCATCTGAATCGCGGCCTGGGCCTCGCCCATGGCCTGCGCGCCCAGCACGATGCGCTCGTTCTGAAAATTCTTCATGACCGCGTAGAAGCCCTTATTCACTTCACCCAGCACATTGGCTTTCGGCACGCGGCAGTTGTCGAAGATCAGCTCGGCGGTGTCCGACGACAGCCAGCCCTGTTTCTTCAGCGCGCGGCCCACGGTGAATCCCGGCGTGCCTTTCTCGACGATGAACATGGTGATGCCGCGCGTGCCCTTCACGGTCTGGTCGGTCTTGGCGGCGATGAAATAGAGGTCGGCATGCACGCCGTTGGTGATGAAGAACTTGGTGCCGTTCAGCACCCAATGATCGCCGTCCGGCTTCGCCGTGCTCTTGATGCCCGCCACGTCGGACCCTGCGTCCGGTTCCGTCACGCCCACGGCGGTGATCTTTTTGCCGGCGATCACGTCGGGCATGTACTTCTTCAGTTGTTCAGCATTTCCGGCGTTATTCAGGTGCGGCGAGGCCATGTCCGTATGCACCAGCACGGTGATGGCGAAACCGCCGAAGGTGCTCTTGCCCAGTTCCTCGGCCAGGATCGCGGTGGTGATGGTGTCCATATTGCTGCCGCCGTATTGCTCGGCGTAGCGCGCGCCCAGGAAACCGTTCTCGCCCATTTTGCGCAAGACGTCGCGCGGGATCATGCCGGTCTCTTCCCACTTCTCCGCGTGCGGTTTGATTTCCTCTTCGACGAAGCGGCGGATCTGGTCGCGGAAGATGATGTGTTCTTCCCGGAACCAGGGTTCGGCGGCGGCGGCGAGCGAAGCGTCGGACATGGGTATGGCCTTGAAAAAGCATCTAGCATTGATGCGCGGGGGATGTTTACCTGTCGGACGTTAGTCCGAGGGGGAAGGGAGCGTCAATGGGTCCGCTGGCCGGCATGCGTATTGTTGAGATGGCGGCGATCGGCCCGGTGCCCTTCGCCGGCATGATGCTGGCCGACATGGGTGCGGAAGTGATCAGGGTGGATCGCACCGCCGACGCCGGTCTCGGTATCGAGGTCGAGACCAAATACGAATTCATGGCGCGCGGCAAAAAATCCATCGCCGCCGATCTCAAGCAGCCCGCGGGCCTCGCCGTGGTGCGCCGCCTCATCGCCGATGCCGATGCTTTGATTGAAGGTTTCCGTCCCGGCGTCATGGAGCGCCTGGGCCTCGGCCCCGACGAATGCCTGAAGAGCAATCCGCGGCTCGTGTTCGGCCGTTGCAGCGGCTGGGGCGACAAGGGCCCGCTGGCGCCCACCGCCGCGCATGATCTCAACTATCTCGGCCTCAGCGGTGCGCTCGCCGCCATGGGCCTCAAAGGCGCGCCGACACCGCCGCTCAATCTCATCGGCGATTTCGGCGGCGCGGCCATGTCCCTGGTGGTCGGCATCCTTGCGGGGCTTCTTGCCGCCAAGACCACCGGCAAGGGTCAGGTGGCCAGCACCAATATTTCCGATGCCACCTTGGGCCTGATGCCCATGATCTACGGCCTTTATGCCGCCGACCGCTGGTCGCTGACGCGCGGTGAAAACCTTCTCGACGGCGGCGCGCCCTTCTACCGCACCTACGAAACCAAGGATGGCCGCTACATGGCCGTCGGCGCCATCGAACAGAAATTCTTTACCGAGCTTTTGAAGAAGCTGAATCTGCTCGATCAGGTGGACGTCAAACGCCAGAACGACCGCGCCACCTGGGCCGGCGTTGGCGCGCTGTTCGCAAAAACCTTCATCACCAAAACCCGCGACGAATGGAGCGCGCTCTTCGCCGGCTCCGACGCCTGCGTGACGCCGGTGCTGGACCTCGACGAAGTACCCAAACATCCGCAGCAGATCGCCGCCGGCGCTTTCATCGACATCGGCGGCGTGCAGCAGCCCGCACCCTGTCCGCGATTCTCCGTCACCCACCAGACGCCCTTCGGCGGTGCGCCCGAAGTCGGCGCGGACACGGGCGATGTTCTGCGCCGTCTGGGCTACGCCGAGGCGGAATTAACCAGCCTTTTCAATGCCGGAGCCGTCGCCCAGGCTAAACCGGCCTGATTGACTCTCCCGGGTTACCGGTCTAACGTTAGGTAAGCTTCCACCCAGGAAAATTTTTCCTTTGTTCTCAGAGTCTTAGTTAAGGCCTGAGTCTGTCTCGCTGCGTCAAACGTCTATGAGGGGATACCGCGATGAGCATCGGCGCCATGCCGCGTCTTGAAAGCACGGTCGTCACGGGCAGCGCCCGTTTCAAGGCCAACAAGGAATACTTCGACGGCCTGCTCGCCAATCTGCGCAAGGCGCTGATGCACAGCATCGAAGGCGGCGGCAAGGTGCTGGTCGATCGCCATCACAAGCGCGGCAAGATGCTGGTGCGCGAACGCATCGACATGCTGGTCGATCCCATGACCTCGTTCCTGGAACTGTCGCCGCTCGCCGCGTGGGAGCTTTACAAGAACGAAGTGCCGGGCGCGGGTGTCGTCACCGGCATCGGCGTTATCCAGGGCGTCCAGTGCATGATCATCGCCAACGACGCCACCGTGAAGGGCGGCTCCTTCTTCCACGAAACCGTGAAGAAGCACGTGCGCGCGCAACAGATCGCTTCTGAAAATTCCCTGCCGTGTATTTACCTCGTCGATTGCGGCGGCGCCTATCTGCCGGAACAGGATCGTGTGTTCCCCGATAAAGGCCACTTCGGCAGCACCTTCTACAACCAGTGCCGCATGTCGTCGGCGGGCCTGCCGCAGATCTCCGCCGTCTTCGGCGGCTGCACGGCGGGCGGCGCGTACATTCCGGCGCTCTCCGACGAAGTCGTGATGGTGAAGGGCCAGGCCCGCATTCACTTGGGCGGGCCGTCCATCGTCAAAGCCGCCATCAACGAAGACGTCGACGGCGAAACCCTCGGCGGCGCGGAAATGCACACGCGCGTGTCGGGCGTGAACGACTATCTCGCCCAGAACGAGGCCGAAGCACTGAAGAAAGTCCGCGACATCGTCGCCGGCCTCAATTGGCCGCGTCAGTGCCACCAGACCACGCGCCCCGTGCGCGCGCCGGTGTACGACGCCGAGGAAATCCCCGGCATCATCGAGAAAGATCCCAAAATTCCCTACGACGTGCGCGAAGTCATCGCCCGCATCGTCGACGGCTCCGAGTTCCAGGAATTCAAGCCGGGCTGGGGCGAAACCATGATCTGCGGCACCACCTACATTCATGGGTATCCCGTCGGCATCCTCGCCAACAACGGCCCGCTGTTCGCGGAATCCTCCGTGAAGGGCGCGCACTTCATCGAACTGTGCGACCAGCGCAACATTCCATTGCTGTTCCTGCAGAACATCACCGGCTTCATGGTCGGCACGGAAGCGGAGCGCGGCGGCATCGCCAAGCACAGCGCGAAGCTTGTCTACGCCGTCGCCTGCGCCCGCGTACCGCGTTTCACCATCATCATCGGCGGCTCTTACGGCGCAGGGAACTACGGCATGTGCGGACGCGGCTTCGAGCCGCGCTTTCTGTTCTCCTGGCCGAATTCTCGTATTGCCACCATGAGCCCCGACGTCGCCACCAACGTGCTGCTCGAACTCCGCCGCACCAGCGTCAAGCGCGACGCCGCGTCGGACGAAGAACTCGCCGAGGTCGAACGCCGCACACGCGCGCAGTTCACCGAGCAAAGCGATCCCTACTACGCCACCGCGCGTCTGTGGGACGACGGCATCATCGAACCGGGGCAGACCCGCGACGTGATGGGTTTATGCCTCGCACTTGCCGCCGCGCAGCCCCGCGCCACCGGCAATCTGCCTGTGTATCGTATGTAGGCCTCGGGGAAAAATTAGGCAGATGATCAAAAAACTTCTCGTCGCCAACCGGGGCGAAATCGCGTGCCGCATCATGGCGACCTGCAAACGCATGGGCATTCGCACCGTCGCGGTCTATTCCGATGCCGACGCCACCGCGCTTCATGTGCGCACCGCCGACGAAGCCGTGCACATCGGCGCCGCCGAAGCCGCCAACAGCTATCTGAAGCCGGAAGCCATCATCGCCGCGGCGAAGGCGACCGGCGCCGACGCCATCCATCCCGGCTACGGCTTCCTGTCGGAGCGCGTCGTCCTCGTCCAGATGTGCGAGCAGAACGGCATCGTCTGGGTTGGTCCCAATGCGGTCGCCATCGAACGCATGGGTTCCAAGATCGAGTCCAAGCGCATCGCGGAAGCGGCCAAGGTTGAAGGCGTGCCCGGCTATCACGGCGACGCCCAGGACGACGCGGCCATGACCAAAGCCGCCAACAAGATCGGCTATCCCGTGCTCATCAAGGCCTCCGCCGGTGGCGGCGGGCGCGGCATGCGCCGTGTCGAGACCGAGAAAGACCTGGTGCCCGCGCTGCAGCTCGCCCGCAAGGAAGCCCAGGCCGGCTTCGGCGATCCGAAACTGCTGATCGAGAAAATGATCCTGCGTCCGCGCCACTTGGAAGTGCAGCTCGCCGGCGACAAGCACGGCGGCCTCATCCATCTTTTCGAGCGCGAGTGTTCGGTCCAGCGCAACTATCAGAAGGTCGTCGAAGAAGCGCCGGCCCCGCGCCTCACGCCGAAAACCCGCAAGGCCCTGCATGACGCCGCCATCAAGCTCGGCAAAACCATAGGCTATGATTCGCTCGGCACCGTCGAATTCATCCTTGAAGAAGGCGACGAGCAACCCTACTTCCTGGAAATGAACACCCGTCTGCAGGTGGAGCATCCGGTGACGGAACTCGTCACCGGCCTCGATCTGGTGGAACTGCAAATCCGCGTCGCCGCCGGCGAGAAGCTGCCGATGGCGCAGGATCAAGTGACGGTCACGGGTTGGGCCATCGAAGTGCGCTTGAACGCCGAAGATCCCGCCAACGGCTATCGCCCCAATGTCGGCACCGTCACGGCGCTGCATTTGCCCACGGGCGAAGGCGTGCGCGTGGATACCGGCATCGCCGCGGGCTCCACCATCACGCCGCACTATGACTCGATGCTGGCGAAAGTGATTGCCTACGGACCGGAACGCACCGTCGCCGCGCAACGTCTGTCCGCCGCGTTGGCCGATTACGCCATCTTCGGCGTCGGCACCAATCACGGCTTCCTGCGCGACATCATCCTGCATCCGCGGTTCATCCGCGGCGAACTGACGACGCGTTTTATCGAGGAAGTTTTCCCCGGCGGCTGGAAAGCGCCCGTGCAGGATAAAGCGCTGCCCATCGCCGCCGCGGCGGTGTGGGCCGCGGGTCTCGAAACACGCACAGCCTCGCCTGAACTCGGTCCCTTCGTCTCGCTCGGCGGCTTCCGCATTCTCGGCCGCGCCGGACGCCCTGGCCGCGTCAACGTGCTCGTGCAGAGCGGTGAAGAAAAAACCACCCAAAAAATTAATGTGCAGCTCAGCGGCGGCGCGGGCCTTTATGACGCCGTCGTCGGCGAGTCCACGCATACCGTCAACGTGCAGGTGCAGGGTGGTATCGCCCGCGTCGCGGTGGACGGAGTCGCGCGCAGCTACGCCACGGCCACGGAGTCGGATGTTGTCGGCCTCGCCGCTGACGGTGTCTCACATTCATTCCGCGTTGCAGCAGCGATTGATCGTGTCGGCGGCGGCGCGGGTGAAAGCGCCGGCGGCGGCTCGCGTGTCATTGCCACCATGCCCGGCCTCATCAACGCCGTGGATGTGAAGGTCGGCCAGGAAGTTGAATTGGGTCAGCCGGTTGTGGTGCTCGAAGCCATGAAACTGATGATCCAGCTGGTGGCGCCCGTGTCCGGCAAAGTGAAGGAAGTGTTCTGCGCGCCCGGTCAAACCGTGCCCGTGGGCACCGTTCTGGTCGAAATCGAACCGGCCCAAAAGTAATACTGGATCGGCCCTAAATTAGGGCCATTTTGCAACTGTTGACGCTGACGAACGGTGCTGTTTAAGGTCAGTGAAGCTGTCCCTTTTAGCGGGCGGCGAGGGAGCGACAATGAACGCCCAACCGAAAATCGATCTCGGCATTTCTCTGGCTGACAAATACGCCAAGGACAGCGGCCGCGTTTACATGACCGGCCTGCAGGCCCTGGTGCGTCTGCCCATGACCCAGCGCCGCCGCGACCGCCAGGCGGGCCTCAACACCGCCGGCCTGGTGACCGGCTATCGCGGTTCGCCGCTGTCGTCCTACGACCGCGAACTGATCTACGGCAAAAAGTTTCTCGAAAAAGACGACACGCGTTTCGAGCCGGGCCTCAATGAAGACCTCGCCGCCACCGCGCTGTGGGGCTCACAGCAGGTTCAGATTTTCGGCAAGTCCAAGGTCGATGGCGTCTTCGGCATCTGGTACGGCAAGAACCCGGGCCTCGACCGCAGCGGCGATCCGCTGAAGCATTCCAACTACGCCGGCGCCGCGGAAAAGGGCGGCGTGCTCGTGGTGGTCGGCGACGATCCCTCCGCCAAGTCCGCCACCATCGCCAATCAATCCGAATACACCTTCATGTCCTGGAACATGCCGGTGCTGGCGCCCAGCGACGTGCAGGACGTCATCGACTTCGGCATCTACGGCTGGGCGTTGTCGCGCTATTCCGCCTGCTGGATCGGCTTCAAGGTCGAGCCCAACAACATGGACCGCACGCAGACCGTCGATGTCGACGTTAACCGCGTGAAGATCAAAATCCCTGCGGATTTCCAGATGCCGCCCGACGGCGTCAACATCCGCTGGCCCGACGATCAGTATAAGCAAGAGGCGCGCCTGCTCGACGTCCGCCTTAAGGCCGTGCAGGCCTTCGCGCGCACCAACAAGATCGACCGCGTCGAATTCGATCGGCCCACCGCCAAGTTCGGCATCGTCACCGCCGGCAAAAGCTGGCTCGACGTGCACGAAGCCCTCAACATGCTGGGCATCGACGAAGCCCGCGCCAAGGCGCTGGGTCTCGCCATATATAAAGTCGGCATGACGTGGCCCATGGAAGTCACGGGCGCGCAGGCTTTCTGTGAAGGCCTCTCGGAAATTCTCGTGGTCGAGGAAAAGCAGGCGGTCATGGAAGACCAGCTCCGCACCTTCCTCTACGACACGCCGCAGAACCGCCGCCCGCATATCGTCGGCAAGAAGGACGAAAGCGGCAAGGAACTGCTCACCGCCAAGCTCGGCCTCGATCCGCACGAAATCGCCATCGTCATCGCCAAGCGTTTGCTGGGTCTCGGCGACGACGCGTTCCTGCGCGACCGTTTAAATGGAATGGAATCCCGCAAGAAGGGCGTCAGCAACGCGCCCGCGCCCATCGTGCGCTCGGCCTATTTCTGTTCCGGCTGTCCGCACAGCACGGGCTTGAAGCGCCCCGAAGGCAGCCGCGCCATGGCCGGCATCGGCTGTCACTGGATGGCCATGTGGGTGCCCGAGTTTGCCGTCGAGCCGTCCTGCCACATGGGCGGCGAAGGCGCCTTCTGGCTCGGCCAAGCGCCGTTCTCGCACGACAAACACGTCTTCCAGAATCTCGGCGACGGCACCTTCTATCACTCCGGCTCCATGGCCATCCGCGCCGCCATCGTCGCCGGCGTCAACATCACCTACAAAATTCTCTACAACGACGCGACCGCCATGACCGGCGGCCAGCAGGTCGAAGGCCACGTCGGCGTCGCGCAAATCACGCGCATGATGCACGCCGAAGGGGTGAAGGCCATCGCCGTCGTCACCGACGAGCCCGAGAAATACGGCCACGACGAAGGCTTCGCGCCCGGCGTCACCGTCGATCACCGCAAGGATCTCATCAAAGTCGAAAGCCGCCTGCGCGACACCAAGGGCGTGACGATTTTGGTCTATGACCAGACCTGCGCCGCCGAAAAGCGCCGCCGCCGCAAGAAGAAGCAATTCCCCGATCCGCCGAAGCGCATGTTCATCAACGATCTGGTGTGCGAAGGCTGCGGCGACTGCTCGAAGAAATCCAACTGCGTCTCCATCGAGCCGCTGGAAACCGAATTCGGCCGCAAGCGCGCCATCAACCAGTCCTCCTGCAACAAGGACTACACCTGCAAGGAAGGCTTCTGCCCCAGCTTCGTGACGGTCGAGAACGCCGTCATCCGCAAGCAGGAAAACAGCGCGTTCCCGAAGGAATACTACGCCTCGCTGCC
>JAIEMI010000227.1 GCA_019752235.1 Rhodospirillaceae bacterium | reverse complement strand
AAGACGACCCCGCGCAACTCTTCGCGGCCGTCAAGCGTCGCGCCGCGCCCGTGGTGATGACGCCGCACACCGGCGAATACGCGCGTCTGTTTCCCGATCTCGCCAAAAACACGGCCGGAAAACTCGCGCAGGCCCGCGACGCCGCCGCCGCCAGCGGGGCCATCGTCATTTTAAAGGGTGCCGATACCGTCATCGCCGCCCCGGATGGCCGCGCCGCCATCACCGCCAATGCGCCGCCCTGGCTTGCGACGGGCGGATCGGGGGATGTTTTGGCGGGGTTTGTGCTGGGCCTTTTGGTGCAGGGCATGCCTGCCTGGGAGGCCGCGTGCGCTGCGGTATGGCTGCACGGTGCGGCCGCCACCCGCCTGGGCCGTGGTTTGATCGCCGAAGACCTCCCCGAAGCGCTGCCCAAGCTCCTGGAATCCTTATAATTACCCCTGGCGGCCCGGATGGGGGTAAAAGGCTTGATCCCCAGCCCGGTTATTGGCTATCTACCGCATCCTTTTGAAGGGGCGCGGTTTCCAGCCGGGAAAGGTGGGGGCTCGCGCGTCCGCACTCTTCGGCGGGTGTGGTGGAATTGGTAGACACGCGAGATTTAGGTTCTCGTGTCCGTAAGGACGTAGGGGTTCAAGTCCCTTCACCCGCACCAAGTCCGCCGGCCGGGCCGATGCTTTTAATAAACGTTCAACACGGGAACACGAGTTTTTCATGCAAGTCATCGACAAGAGCGCCGACGGTCTCAACCGCGAATTCAACGTCGTGGTCCCGGCGACGGCCATCGAGGCCAAGGTGGTCTCGCGTTTGAACGAAGTCGGCCGCCAGGTGAAGTTGCCGGGCTTCCGTCCGGGCAAAGTGCCGATGAAACTGCTGCGTTCGCGTTTCGGCAACGAAGTTCGCGGTGAAATCCTTGAATCCACCATCAATGAATCTACCCAGGCCGCCCTCACCGAAAAAGCACTGAAGCCCGCTTTGCAGCCCAAGGTCGAGCTGGTGACCTTCGAAGAAGGCAAGGATCTGGAATTCTCGGTGAAGCTGGAAGTGCTGCCGGAGATCCAGGACGGCGCCGACCTCGCGAACCTGGAACTGAACCGTCCCGTCACGTCCGTGACCGACGAAGAATTGGACAAGGCTGTTCAGGATTTCCTGAAGAGCCGCCGCACCACCGAAACCGTCACCGAAACGCGCGCCGCCAAAACCGGCGATGCGCTGGTCATCGACTTTGTCGGTTCCATCGACGGCGTCGAATTCGAAGGCGGCAAGGGTTCTGACGCCCACCTCGAATTGGGCGCGGGCCAGTTCATTCCGGGCTTCGAAGAGCAGCTCATCGGCGCGAAAGCCGGCGACAGCAAGGTCGTCAACGTGACGTTCCCCGCCGATTACGGCGCCAAGGATCTCGCGGGCAAGGCCGCGTCCTTCAAGGTCGATGTGAAGGAATTGAAGACCTACGTGACGCCCGAGCTGACGGATGCGGTCGTGAAGGAGATGGGCGACGAAAGCGTCGATGCCTTCAAAACGCGCATGCGCGGCTTCTTGCAGCAGAATTATGACGGGGCCTCGCGCCTGCGCGTAAAACGCCAGCTGCTCGACAAGCTGGCCGAAGGTCATACGTTCCCCGTGCCGCGGGGCATGGTCGACGTGGAGTTCGACGCCATTTGGCGTCAGATGGAGCAGGTCGTGAAGAACGGCCAGCTCGATCCCGAAGACGCCGGCAAAAGCGAAGATGAATTGAAGGCCGAATACCGCGGCATCGCGGAGCGCCGCGTACGCCTGGGCCTCCTGTTGTCCGACATCGGCCAGAAGAACAACATCACCGTCGCCCAGGAAGACTTGAGCAAGGCCATCACCCAGGAAGCGTTCCGCTATCCCGGTCAGGAAGCGGCGGTGGTGGAATTCTACCAGCGCAACCCGCAGGCCCTGGAATCACTGCGCGCCCCGATCTTCGAAGAGAAGGTGGTGGATTTCATCATCTCCAAGGCCAAGGTCACCGACCAGTCCGTCAGCGTCGAAGAACTGATGCGCGATCCGGATGAAGCCGAAGAAGCGGCTGCGGATACCGCCAAGCCGAAGAAAAAGGCCAAGGCCAATAAGTCCCCCGCGTAGTGGGCGACTCCGACGCTTAAGACTCGTTACTTCGGACTTTGTATCCGTGACGTCGCGCGCCCGCTTGCGGGGGCGCGTTTATCGCTTATGTTAGAGACTTGTAAGGGGCCGCCTGCGGTCGCCCGGGAAGTCATGGTGCATCCATGCCTTTCGGGCTCCAACCCGCCGCAGGCCACATCAGGTGAAACATGAGCGTTAGAGATCGCGATCCCGTTGAATATTACTCCAATAACTTGGTCCCTATGGTGGTCGAGCAGACCAACCGCGGTGAACGTTCCTACGACATTTACTCCCGTCTTCTGAAAGAGCGCATCATCTTCCTGACCGGCCAGGTCCACGATGGCGTGGCCTCGCTGATTTGCGCGCAGCTCCTGTTCCTGGAAGCCGAAAATCCCGGCAAGGACATCAGCTTTTACATCAACTCGCCGGGTGGCGTTGTCACCGCGGGCTTGGCGATTTACGACACCATGCAGTATATCCGCTGCGATGTGTCCACGGTGTGCACGGGCCAAGCGGCCTCCATGGGCTCGCTGCTGATGGCCGCGGGCGTTAAAGGCAAACGCTACGCCCTGCCCAACGCCCGCATCATGATTCACCAGCCCTCCGGCGGCTTCCAGGGTCAGGCGGCGGACATCGAAATCCAGGCGCGTGAAATCCTGTCGCTGCGTTCGCGCTTGAATCAGATTTACGTCGATCACACGGGCCAGACACTGAAAGCCATCGAGAAGGCCATGGACCGCGACAACTTCATGAGCGCCGACGAAGCCAAGACCTTTGGCTTGATCGACACGGTGGTCAAGGAGCGTCCGCGCGACGCCCCGAAAGACGGCACGCCGGCCCCCACGGGGCCTGTCGCCGCCTAAGGGAACTTCTTACAGGTGCAGGTTCTTGCACCGGGGCCGGGCAACTGACGGTTATACCGGACGGCAAGGGGAGGTTTGCCTTTGCCGCCGGTATCCGGTCCGGGTCAACCCGGAAGACCCTGTATATCCACGTGGATTTGGGTCCGAAGGGGCGATTTGCAGCCCGCGCATGGCCGCAACGCGCGGGTTCGAGGTTGTGCCGGGTGGAAAGCCTCGGTTAACATACGATATGTAGTATTTGTACCGGACCTTCGAGGCTAAGCATGGCCCGCTTAGCGCTACTGAGTCCGGTGGAGTAGGTAATGACAAAGTCGTCCGGCGGCGATTCCAAAAACACCCTGTACTGCTCGTTCTGCGGAAAGAGCCAGCATGAGGTCCGCAAGCTCATCGCGGGCCCGACCGTATTCATCTGCGATGAATGCGTCGAACTCTGCATGGACATCATCCGCGAAGAGAACAAGACCAACCTGGTGAAATCGCGCGAGGGCGTGCCGACGCCGCGCGATATTCTCAAGGTGCTCGACGATTACGTCATCGGCCAGAACCACGCCAAACGCGTGCTCTCGGTGGCGGTCCATAACCATTACAAGCGCCTCTCAGCCACCACCAAGAACGCCGAAGTCGAGATTTCGAAATCCAACATCCTGCTGATCGGCCCCACGGGCTGCGGCAAGACGCTGCTGGCGCAGACCCTGGCGCGCATCCTTGATGTGCCGTTCACCATGGCGGACGCCACGACTTTGACCGAAGCCGGTTATGTCGGTGAAGACGTCGAGAACATCATTCTGAAGCTGCTGCAGGCGGCCGACTACAACGTCGAACGCGCCCAGCGCGGCATCGTTTATATCGACGAAATCGACAAGATCTCGCGCAAGTCGGACAACCCATCCATCACCCGCGACGTGTCGGGCGAGGGCGTGCAGCAGGCCTTGCTGAAGATCATGGAAGGCACGGTCGCCTCCGTGCCGCCCCAGGGCGGCCGCAAGCATCCGCAGCAGGAATTCCTGCAGGTGGATACGACCAACATCCTGTTCATCTGCGGCGGCGCTTTCGCCGGCCTTGAGAAGATCATCGGCCAGCGCGGTCGCGGCACCTCCATCGGCTTCGGCGCCGATGTGAAGTCCGCCGACGAGCGCCAGACCGGCGCCATCCTGCGCGAGGTCGAGCCGGAAGATTTGCTGAAATACGGCCTGATCCCCGAGTTCGTCGGCCGCTTGCCCATCCTCGCGACCCTTGAGGATCTGGACGAAGGCGCCCTGGTCGACATCCTGACACGCCCGAAGAACGCGCTGGCCAAGCAGTATCAGCGTCTGTTCGACATGGAGAACGTGCATCTGACGTTCACCGAGGACGCGCTGAAGGTCGTGGCTAAAAAGGCCATCCTGCGCAAAACCGGCGCGCGTGGTTTGCGCTCGATCATGGAGGGCATCTTGCTCGACACCATGTTCGACCTGCCGGGCCTGGAAGGCGTCGAGGAAGTGGTCGTGAACGGCGAAGTCTCGGAAGGCCGGGCCAAGCCGCTTTACATTTACGCCGATCGCAAGAGCGACGTCGGCACGCCCGCCTAGAGACTTGGCCTAAATTCAAGGCCTTGCATGCGGGACGGCGTATCCTATCTTCCCATCATGAGCTAAGCTGTTAACAGGACGCGCCGGGCATTTTTCCGGCAACCCCTAAGAGGTTCTGCCCGTTAGTGATTGTGGAGCCGGACTGCCCCGGTCCGGCGCCTGAAATGAAGGTGTTCGGTGGATACTGCTAAAGGCCCATTCTTCCCGGTTCTGCCCCTGCGGGACATCGTCGTATTCCCTCATATGATCGTGCCGCTGTTCGTCGGACGCGAAAAGTCCGTGCGTGCGCTCGAAGACGTCATGGCCGATGACAAGCAGATCCTCCTGGTCGCCCAAAAGGACGCCTCGCAGGACGATCCGTCGTCCAAGGACATTTACGACGTCGGGACCGTCTCGACCGTGCTGCAGCTTTTGAAACTGCCCGACGGCACCGTGAAGGTGCTGGTCGAAGGCGGACAGCGCGCGCGCATCACCGGTTACAAGGAAAATGAATCCTTCTTCGAGGCTTCGGCCGAGTTTTTGGACGAGCCCAAGGAAGAAGATAAGGAACTGGAAGCGCTGGCCCGCTCGGTCGTGTCGCAGTTCGAGCAGTACATCAAGCTCAACAAAAAGATTCCGCCGGAAGTGCTGGTGTCCGTGAACCAGATCGAGAACCCCTCGAAGCTGGCCGATACCGTTGCCTCGCATCTGACCCTGAAGATCGCCGAGAAACAGGAACTTCTGGAAGTGAAGACCGTCTCCGAGCGTCTGGAGCGGATCTACGGCTTCATGGAGTCCGAAATCAGCGTGCTGCAGGTCGAGCGCCGTATCCGCAATAGGGTCAAGCGCCAGATGGAGAAGACCCAGCGCGAGTACTACCTCAACGAACAGATGAAGGCGATCCAGCGCGAGCTGGGCGAAAACGAGGAAGGCCGCGACGAGGCGACCGAGTACGAGGACAAGATCAAGAAGATCAAAATGTCCAAGGAAGCCCGCGACAAGGCCATGGCCGAGCTGAAAAAGCTCAAAAGCATGAGCCCGATGTCGGCGGAAGCCACCGTCGTGCGCAATTATCTCGATTGGCTGACCGCCATTCCGTGGAAGAAGCGCAGCCGCGTCATGATCGATCTGAAGGCCGCCAAGGCCGTCCTCGACAAGGACCACCATGGCCTCGACAAAGTCAAAGAGCGCATCGTCGAATACTTGGCCGTGCAGAGCCGCACCAAAAAGGTCAAAGGCCCGATCCTGTGCCTGGTCGGACCTCCCGGCGTCGGCAAGACCTCCTTGGGCCGTTCCATCGCCACCTCCACGGGCCGCAGCTTTGTGCGCGTCTCCCTGGGTGGCGTGCGTGACGAAGCCGAAATCCGCGGCCACCGCCGGACCTACATCGGCTCCATGCCCGGCAAGATCATTCAGGGCATGAAGAAGGCCAAGACCTCGAACCCGCTCTTCCTGCTCGACGAAATCGACAAACTCGGCGCCGATTGGCGCGGCGATCCGTCGTCGGCGCTGCTGGAAGTGCTCGACCCGGAACAGAACTCGACCTTCCAGGATCATTACCTGGAAGTCGACTACGACCTGTCGGACGTGCTGTTCATCACCACCGCCAATACGTTGCGCATGCCCCAGCCGCTGCTGGACCGCATGGAAATCATCCGTCTGTCGGGCTACACCGAGGACGAGAAGGTCGCCATCGCCAAGCGTCACCTGATTCCGAAGCAGTTCGGCGCGCACGGCTTGAAGAAGAGCGAGTTCAGCGTCTCTGACGATGCCGTCCGCGACCTGTGCCGCTATTACACCCGCGAAGCCGGGGTGCGTAACTTGGAGCGCGAGCTGGCCAATCTGGCCCGCAAAGCGGTCAAGGAAATCATCCTGCGCAAACTGAGGAAGGTCACCGTCACGCAGCGCAACCTGAAGAAGTTCGCGGGCGTGCAGAAGTACCGCTTCGGCCAGGCCGAGCGCGAAGACCTGGTGGGTGTCACCACCGGCCTCGCGTGGACGGAAGTGGGCGGCGAACTGCTGTCCATCGAAGCCGTGATTATGCCCGGCAAGGGCGGCGTCACGCTGACCGGCAAGCTGGGCGACGTGATGAAGGAATCCATCCAGGCCGCGCGGTCATACGTGCGCAGCCGGGCCCGGGTCTTTGGCATCAAGTCCAAGTTCTTCGAAAAGCACGACATCCACCTGCACGTGCCGGAAGGCGCGACGCCTAAGGATGGCCCGTCGGCGGGGGTCGCCATGTGCACCTCCATTGTTTCGGCGCTCACAGGTAACCCCGTGCGCAAGGATATCGCCATGACCGGCGAAATCAGTCTGCGGGGCCGTGTTCTGCCCATCGGCGGGTTGAAGGAAAAGCTGCTCGCGGCGTTGCGCGGCGGTTTGACCACCGTGCTGATCCCGAAAGAGAACGAGAAGGATCTCGAGGAAATTCCGGACAACGTGAAGAAGGAATTGAAGATCGTTCCCGTGACCACGGTCGACGAAGTGTTGTCGCTGGCGCTGCTCAATCCGCTCGTGCCGATCCTGAAGGAAGAGTCGGAAGACGACGTGCGTCAGACGGCGAAGCCGGCCGAAACCGAAGCCGATGAAGAGCCGCTGCTCACCCACTAAGCGCGCGACGATCAAACGGCGATGAAATCGATGACGGCGGGCATGCAGGGCATGTCCGCCGTTTTCTTTCTGAAGCCGGGCGCGCCTCGCCACAAGGCGTCCTCCAGGCGAAAAAGGCCCATTTATCCCCATAAATCCGCCAAAAATGGGCGTTTATCGCATTGACGCCTCTAAAAACCCGGGCATACACTTCGCGCGCTCAACCGGCTGGGGCGGATGGATTGGCGGTGCAGCGGCTTAAATGAAACGCTGACCGGCCAGGGGTCGCCCGGTTGACTGAAGTTCACATCAATCGTCCACGGACAATCGCTCTTACAAAATCATCAAGGGGTCGCATATGAATAAAAACGATTTGGTTGCCGACGTTGCGGAAACCTCCGGGCTCTCGAAGGCCGACGCTGCGAAAGCTGTCGACAGCGTTCTCGACGCCATCACGTCGTCGTTGAAGAAGGGCCTCGAAGTGCGTCTGGTCGGTTTCGGCACCTTCGCCGTAGCCAAGCGTGCCGCCAGCGAAGGGCGCAATCCCCGCACCGGCGAAAAGATCCAGATTCCGGCCTCCCAGCGTCCCAAATTCACGGCCGGAAAGGCCCTGAAGGACGCCGTTAACCGCTAATCGGTCTCGATTTTTCGGAAAACACCGGCTGTTTCCGACAGCCGGTGTTTTTTTTGTCTATGTGGCGCTGCTTTTCTTTTTAGGACATCGGCGGTAGGTTGCGCCCGTCTCGCGACGCATGTGGTTATGGCCGGTTAGCTTAGCGGTAGAGCACCTCGTTTACACCGAGGGGGTCGGCGGTTCGATCCCGTCACCGGCTACCACACTTAGTTTTCGTTGGCGCGCGAAGCGTGCTTACGAAAACTGGCGCCGGCGAGCGCGCAGCGCGCGTAGGCCTATTTCAACAAACTGCATCTCTACGCTACAGTGCCTCCTCAGGCGCGGCACTGGGCTTTGGGGAAAGCCGTCGCGCCGCTACATGCAGACCGCCGTGTTGCCGGCCATCGCCGCCGCCGCCGCCGTTTACGTCATCGGTTTTCCCATGGACACCGCCTTGTTCGCGATGGGTACGGCGGGCATTCCGCTGCGCATTACCACGGGCGTCATTCTCCTCGTGCAGTTGCCGCTCTTGGTGATTCTGGCGCGGCTTTACGGCCCTGTGGGCGCGGGTTTGAGTTCGCTGGCGGCTTCCGCGGCGACGTTGGTGCTGATGACGACCTTCACGCTCCTGCGGTTGCGCGAGCGCACGACGGTTCAGGGCAGCCAGGTCTTTTGACGCAGATTGAGCTGGCCGAGTTTGCGCGCCGCGAAGCGCCGGCCGAGGAACCTGTAGAAGTACCAATCCAGTAAAAAGAACGGCACCAGCCCGTAGAGCTTCCTTTCAAAATACGTCCAGTCCACGCTTGGCCGCTCGCTGCGGCGGTCGGACGGCACGCACCACAAATCGAAGTCATAAAGCGAGCGCCCGAACTTATGGACGCGCTGCATGACCTCGTGGTCCTCGAACACGTAGGGCCAGTGCTCCATCGAGAAGCCGCCCGCGCGCCGCAGCACATCGGTGCGGAAACTCTGCCCGAAGCCGCCGGTGTGGCAGTGCTTGTCGAAAATGCGGCCCTTGCGCACTTTCTTTGTCTGCCGCTTCAGCGCCGCCCCGGCCACGGGCGGCCCGTCCAGGTTGATCGCCATAACGGCGACGGCATCGGCGGGGCCGGTGTCGAACACCTCCGCGCAGCGCCGTAGGTAATGCGGCGGATAAAACGTGTCGGCGTCAACAAAGGCGACAAAGGGCGTGTCGACCCGCGCCAATCCGCATTCCAGCGCATTGACCTTCCCCGGGCGGGGTTCGTGCAGATAGACCGGCGTGATGTCCGTGCAGCCCGTCAACACGTCCCGGCAAATATCGGCCGAGCCGTCCGTGGAGGCGTTGTCCACCAGAATGAGTTGGAAAGGGCCGGCGTCCTGGGCCATCAGCGAGGCCAACGTGGCCGGCAGGTAATCCTGCTCATTGTAGTAGCACAACACGACGGACCAGCGCGGTGCTGCGGTTTCAGGTGCCGATGACATGCGGCCAATCTCTCATTCCGGCTGGCTGAAGAAAAGGTCTTACGTCACACTGCGGAAAAATGGGGCCAGGCTTGAAGAGGGTGCGTTATGGTCGCCGGGGTCGTTCAAAACTTTTTCCATGGGTTCGGTTACGAGTTGAGCCGTACACCGCATGCGCAGGATTTTTTATCCTCGCGGCAGGTGGACCTGGTGCTGGACGTGGGCGCGAACCTCGGTCAGTACGCCCGTGGTCTGCGCGCTCAGGGCTATAAGGGCCGTATTCACTCCTTCGAGCCCATCAAAGCGGTCCATGAGAAATTGGCGGCGTCCGCTGCCGGCGACGCGATGTGGGATGTGTCCAATTGCGCCGTGGGCGCGGCGCCGGGGCGCGCCGATATCAACGTGTCCGACTACACCGTCTACAGTTCCATCCGTCCCACGACGGCATTGGGAACGGCATCAAGAGCAATGTCTGGTGAAAGTAATCTTGCAGCTCCACCTAAAGTTGGCGGTGTAATGAAAATACGAACATAGCGCTTCTTCGCACCCGTCGCTGTCACCGTACAAGCGGTGCTGTCAGAAACTTTTTTACCTGTGATGT
>JAIEMI010000118.1 GCA_019752235.1 Rhodospirillaceae bacterium | reverse complement strand
CTATAGCCGCGCGCGGCATACTGCTTGGTGAACTCCAGCCCCAGGCCGCGATTGGCGCCGGTGATGAGAACGGTGTCGGCGTGCGCCGTAACTGCACAAAACGCGACGAGGATCGCGGCAAGACGTATAGCGGATTTCATACTTGGTCCTCCCCTGACAACAAGGTGCGCCAAGCATGCCTCAAACCCGGCCCGAAGAGTATGCTTTTAGTGAATTCCCGAAGGGCGTTACACGCTTCTTGCTTGACCTGAGAATTCAAAATTCTATTCCGGGAGATGAGCGCACATTGTGTGCGGTAACATTTAGAGAATGAAGCAGGTGCATATGACCTCGCTCTTCCGTAACTCAAGCCCTGGGGCTTTGACCCGCGAGCAGGCGGTGGGTCTGTTAAAGAAGAAGTTCGCGGAGCGCCAACGTCAAGCGCAGCAAGCGCGGGAACTCGCCGCGCAGGGCCGTGGCGAGGACACCGAAATCGCCCACGTCGCCCGCGGCGAACTGGTTGTTCCCTGGGCGCTGCAGAACCCGGAAGTTATAGCCGTTCTGCAACGCACGGCGGCGGCACACGGTATTCCGTTCGAGATGCTGAGTGTTGGTAGTGCCATGAACCGCATCAATCCAAATACCGGTGCCCCGGAGTTTTGGTTTGAGGGCATGCGAGACCGCATTTCCAATTTCTTCGAAAATGATGATGTTAATGACGGCCAAGCGATAACGGAAGGTATCGCTGCGCGCGGTGCTTATGATGGCATCAAGAATGATCTCATACGTGGCGAGTATGACGAACGGGTTCGCCAACTTGGTCCCTTCGACAATGCCCAACGGGCACAATATAAACCGTATTTTCGCGAACAAATGCCGCCCGAGATGGGAGTATTCGTCGAGAAAAAGCCCACGGGGCCGCGTGAAGGATCGTTTGGCCAGGCAAATGTTCCTAATCCAAAAGCAACAGAAGCGGCACGAATGCTGGGGCGTGCCGGCCGTGGTTTGGGCGTGGTCGGTGCTGGCTTGGCGGCAGCCGATATAGCCACCGCCGAGGATCCATATCGCGCGGCTTTTGCCAATTTAGGTGCATTAGGCGGCGGTGTTCTGGGAGGCTTCGCCGGTGGCGCTGCTGGGGCGCTAACAGGGCCGGGTGCAGTCGTCGCTGCTCCTGCTGGTGCTCTGGCCGTCTCTGCGCTCGGGGGCGACCTCGGTTATCGCGGTGGCGAAAAACTCTACGATTTCGGATATGATCAGTACAGGAGATGGTGACGGTAGGGAGCATGCGTGGGCTGGCGCGAGAAAACGTATGTGATCAATGATGAATTCATTGAAGAGCATTGGGGGTGGCGTAAAAAGCGCATTGCGTGCGATGACATTGTTGAGATCGCTGGTCTCAACTGGGATATGCTGGGTTATACATCCATTTGGCTCGCGGTGCTTGATAGCAAAGGGACAGAATTTCAGATTGAAGAACTCAATCCCGCGTTCAAGATTTTAGAAAAGATGTTTTCGGAGAAATATGTAGAGTATCCGAAAGACCGCAAATGGATGGGGTTATTGGAGATCGATGGCGTTGGCTGGTACAGAGTTTTGTGGCGAAAAGCAAAAGAAGGTGATGAGCCGACCTCACGGACTTAAACGTCCAGCAATTTCAGCAAACAAAAAGGCCCGCATCTTGCGATGCGGGCCTTTGTCTTAGGCTTTAGTTCCTAGTTCGCCTGGCGGCGCAGGAAGGCCGGGATTTCCAGTTCGTCTTCGCTATGCGAGGACACCGGACGATCCGACGGACCCACCGAGATGCTCATGCCGCTCGGACGCTGCTCCAGCTTGGCCTGGGGCTGCGGCGCCACGGGGGCGTCTTCAACCTTGCGGGCCGTCAGGCTGCGGTAGCGGTCGAACAGACGCACGCGCGTCGGTTCGGTCTTGGCGGCGGCCGGAGCCGGGGCCGGACCACCCATCACGGGGGCCGGGGCCGCGGTTTCGTAGCGCAGTTCCGGCTCCATGCGGGGTTCGCGCACGTCCATCCGCGGCTCCATCGGAGGCTTCGGGATGAAGGTTTCGCGGGCGGTAAGACCGGCGAAGGGCGACACCGCCGGAGCGGTGCGGGCCGGAGCCGCCGCTGGAGCGCGGGCGACGGCTTCGGCAAGCGCGGCCATCTGCGGAGCCGGAGCGGCCATCGCAGGAGCCGCCATCACAGGAGCGGGCGCCGGAGCGGCAGCGACTTCAGCTTCGGGGGCCGGAGACGCCGCGGGAACCTGGTCGATTTCCGCACGCACCGCGGCGGCCATTTCCATCAGGGCTTTCTCTTCAGCCTGAAGGTCCATGGTGCCGGTGGCAGGCGCGAGGGTCGTCCCGCCGAAACCGAAACCGCCGAAGCTCGGCTGCACGGGCGCCGCTTGCGCGGTGACCGGCGAACGCACCGTCGGGGCGGCGGTGCGGATTTCGGGCAGGCGGCGGCCGACGGCGCGGACCGGTTCCTGGCGGGTCGTCATCGGACGCGGCTGCACGCCGGCTTCCGATTCAATACCCGTCGCGACAACCGAGACGCGGATCTTGCCGCTCATGCTTTCGTCGAAGCACGAGCCGAAGATGATGTGGGCGTCGGACTCGACTTCGTCGCGGATGCGGTTGGCGGCTTCGTCAACTTCGAACAGCGTGATGTCGTTGCCGCCGGTGATGTTGATGAGAACGCCCTTGGCGCCGCGCATGGAGGTTTCTTCCAGGAGCGGGTTGGCGATGGCGGCTTCCGCGGCATCGAGCGCGCGGCGGTCGCCTTCGGCTTCACCCGTGCCCATCATGGCGCGGCCCATTTCCTTCATCACGGTGCGAACGTCCGCGAAGTCCAGGTTGATCATGCCGGGCATCGTCATCAGGTCGGTGACGCTGCGCACGCCGCCGTGAAGCACGTCGTCGGCCATCTTGAAGGCGTCCGCGAACGTGGTTTTTTCATTGGCGACCCGGAACAGGTTCTGGTTCGGGATCACGATCAGGGTATCGACGAAGGCCGCCAGTTCTTCAATGCCGGCTTCGGCGAGGCGCATGCGGTGCACGCCCTCGAAGTGGAACGGCTTGGTGACGACGCCGACCGTCAGCACGCCCAATTCGCGGGCCATGCGGGCGATGACGGGCGCGGCGCCCGTGCCGGTGCCGCCGCCCATGCCGGCGGTGATGAAGGCCATGTGGGCGCCTTCCAGTTCACGGCTGATGACTTCCAAGGCTTCTTCGGCGGCGTGACGGCCGATGTCGGGACGGGCGCCGGCGCCGAGGCCCTGGGTGGTGTCGCGGCCCAGTTGGATACGGCGGTCGGTGCGCGATGAGGCCAGGGCTTGCGCGTCGGTGTTGGCGACGACGAAGTCCACACCTTCCATGGCGCTCTGGATCATGTTGTTGACGGCATTGCCGCCCGCGCCGCCGACGCCAACGACGGTGATGCGGGGCTTCAACTGCGCATCGATGGTGGTCTTCGGAATGCTGATGTTGATGGTCATTTGTGTTCTCCGGTTTTTTCTAAGCTCGTTGCAACGAAGTGTTTGTTTTTTGAGGCTCGGGTTCTCGGTCTTTTTGAAGGTGGGCCCGTCGGCTCGCCTTCGACCGTTGGTTTTTCTTGTCGTCGGTTCCTCATTAGAAGTTCTCCCTCAGCCATTGGCCGATGCGGCCGAGGTTGCGTTTGCTTTTGGCGGCCGCGGCGATGGCCGCATGGTCCGGTTTGGAGACGTGTTCGCGCAGGCCGTAGCGCAGCAGGCCGACGCCAGTCGCAAAGGCTGGGCCGGAGAGTGACTCCGGGAGGCCGCGGATCATCTTGGGGCGGCCGAGACGCACTTGTTTGTCGAGCACCAGCTCGGCGAGATCGCGCACGCCTTCGAGCTGGCTGGCGCCGCCCGTCAGCACGACGCGGCGGCCGGCAAGCTTGGCGAAGCCCGAGGTTTCAAGGTGGCTGCGGACCAACTCAAAAGTTTCCTCGATGCGGGCATTGATGATCTGCACCAGCATGGACTTCGGTACTTCGTTGGCGCTTTCTTCGTCTTCTTCGCCCACCAGCGGCACCTTCAGCAGTTCGCGGGCGTCGCCCGGCGACTGCATGACGCTGCCGTAGACGGTCTTAAGACGCTCGGCCTTGGCGACGGGGGTGGAGAGACCCTTGGCGATGTCGCCGGTGACGTGATTGCCGCCCACGGGCAGCGAATCCACGTAAACCACCTGGCTTTCCATGAAGACGGCGATCGAGGTCGTGCCGCCGCCCATGTCGATGACGGTGACGCCCAGATCCTTCTCGTCGTCCACCAGGCAGGCCAGGCCCGAGGCATACGGGCTGACAACGCGGTCCACGATGTCGAGGTCGCAGCGGTCGATGACGGTGTTGAGGTTGCGCGCCGGGCCGAGGGCGGCGGTGACGAGGTGGATGTTCACCCCCAGCTTTTCGCCGTACATGCCGCGCGGATCGAGGATGCCGTTGCCGCCGTCGATGGAATAGCCGGTGGGGATGCAATGGATCAGCTCGCGGTCGCCCGCGTCGTACTGGGCGCTGCCGTGGTCCAGCACACGGCGTACGTCGGTGTCGCGGATCTGATGACCGGAGACGGCGAGCTCGACGTCAACACGGGTGGACTGCGGCGTGCCGCAGGACATGTTGATGAATACGCTGTCGATGCGGCTGTTGCTCATCTGCTCGGCGGCGTCGACGGCGGCGCGCACGCTCGCTTCCGCTTCGTCCAGATTTGTGATCTGGCCGGAGCGCATGCCGCGGCTGCGGTGGTGGCCGACACCCGTGAGGTGGAAGTCGTCGCCTTCGCCCATCTGGGCGATGAAGCAAGCAACCTTCGTCGTGCCGATATCGAGCGCGGCGATGGTGCTGTTGCGGGGGATTGTCTTAGACATCTGTGGCGATGCTCCTTTCCCGAATATCCGTGCGTGCAGTCATGAGCGTCCGTCCTCAGATATTTTGTTTGGGGCCCGTCACGACGGGCTTCTTTTTTGTTACAGCGGTAGCAGCGGCGGCGGCTTCGGCGGCGGGATCCTTATGAACCTTCACCACCAAGCGGTCCTCCAAACGCATGTCGATGAAATCGAGATCGCGTTGCAGAATTTTGTGTTCGCGTTCCAGCGCGGCGAGGCGCGTCCAGGCGCCGCCGATATTGTCTTCCGGCAGGCGGATGGAGATGCCGCCTTCGAAGGAATCGAGATAGACGTTCCAGCGGCGTGCGCCGACGCGCACGGCAGCGCGGACGCGCGACGCGAGTTCGGCGTCAACCGCGAGGGTTTCGAACAGCGCGGCGACATGGGCCGGGGCATCGGGGCCGACGATGAGCGGCAGCGTTTGGTCGGCTTCCGGCACGTCGACGATGGCTTTGCCGGTTTGGTCAACCAGGGTGTAGCGGTTGCCCTGCTGCCAGAGGGCATAGGGTGTGCGCTCTTCCAGGAGAATGTGCACGGC
Source organism: Rhodospirillaceae bacterium (assembly GCA_019752235.1). Lineage (GTDB taxonomy): Bacteria > Pseudomonadota > Alphaproteobacteria > Rhodospirillales > Rhodospirillaceae > SHVO01. The sequence goes on along the minus strand of JAIEMI010000118.1, from coordinate 4,366 downwards.
GTCGGGCAGCCGGCGCTCCACTTGCGCCGTCTTCACCCACGGCAGGGCTTCGATGGCGGCGCGGGCGTTGGCGACGTCGATGCTGAGGATGGGCGCGCCGCGTTCGGAGTCCATGGCCGCCAGCAGATCCTCGCGCGCGGTCATCGCGCGGCCTTCAACGGTCAGCGCGTTCAACTTCATGCCCAGCGCGGCGCTGATGTCGACAATCGCGCTGTCGATATGCGCGGCGATTTGGGCGGTGTCCGGTTTCGGCGCGAATTTTACAGCCGCGCCCAGGCCCGCGACGGCCAGCGTGGCGGCGGTCCAGCCCAGGGTCTTGATGAGAAACGGGCGATTGATCAAGCGTCGCATTGTGCGTGCTCCACCATCCAGAGGATGAGATCGTTGAAAGGCATGCCGATATGCGCGGCTTGTTCCGGCACCAGCGATGTCGGTGTCAGGCCGGGCTGGGTGTTCACTTCGAGGATGACGAACGTGTCGCCATCGAGACGGAAGTCGGCGCGCGAAACGCCACGGCAGCCCAGGACACGGTGGGCGTCGAGGGCCAAATCCATCGCGCGCTTGGTGAGCGCGGGGGAAAGCTGCGCCGGCAGAATGTGTGCGGAGCCGCCCGCGGCGTACTTGGCTTCGTAGTCGTAAAATCCGCGCGCGGTGGTGATCTCGGTGACGGCGAGGGCTTTGTCGCCCACCACGGCCACGGTGACTTCGCGGCCCGGGATGAATCGTTCCGCCATGAGGCTGTCGTCCAGGTCCAGGCCCAGGTCGTCCAGCGGCGGACGGTTGTCGCCGTCGCGCACGATCTTCACGCCGACGCTGGAACCTTCGTTGAGGGGCTTCAGGACATAGGGGCGCGGCATCACGTCGCCCTGTTCGGCTTGGCGGCGGGTGACGATGCGCTCTTCGGCAACGGGAATACCGGCCGTGGCAAACATGCGCTTCGCCATGGGCTTGTCCATGGCGACGGCGGAGGCAAGGCGGCCGGAGTGGGTATAGGGGATCTGCATCATGTCGAGGATGCCCTGCACGCAGCCGTCTTCGCCGAAGCGGCCATGCAGCGCGTTGAACACCACATCGGGCTTGGCGGCGGCGATGGTGTTGACGAGGGCCGCCATGTCGCGCGACGGATCGATCATGGTGACGGCAAAACCTTTGGCTTCCAGCGCGCGCGCGGCGGCGGCGGCGGAGACCAGCGAGACTTCGCGTTCCTTGGAGAAACCGCCGCCGAGCACGGCGACGCGTTTGATGGAGGTTGGACGCATCATGCGGCACCTCCTGTCAGGGCCTTGGCATCGTCCTTCGTCACGCCGATGCGGCGGATTTCCCAGTGCAGGTCCACGCCGGATGTCGCTTTCACGGCCGCGCGCACGTTCTCACCCAGGGTTTCCAGGTCGGCGGCGGTGGCGTCGCCGGTGTTGATGAGGAAATTGGCGTGCTTCGGCGACACTTGCGCGCCGCCAACGGTCTTGCCGCGGAAACCGGCGGCATCCACCAGCTTCCAGGCGCTCTGGCCCGGCGGGTTGGCGAAGGTCGAACCGCCGGTGCGGCTCTTGGTCGGCTGGCTTTGTTCGCGTTCGCTGCGGATCGCGCGCAGGCGCGCGGTGACGGCGTCGACGTCGCCCGTCGTGCCCTTCAATTCCGCGCCGATAAAAATCCAGTCCTCGGCCACGGCGGTGTGGCGGTAGCTGAAGCCCATGGCGTCGTAATCCAACTTTTGAATCTCGCCGCGCGCATCGACAGCCGTGGCGCTGACGAAGACATCCTTGATCTCGCGTTCGTAGGCGCCCGCGTTCATCCGCAGCGCGCCGCCGATCGTGCCGGGGATGCCGGTGAGGAATTCCAGGCCCGCGACGCCCGCGTCACGCGCCGCGGCGGCGACGTTGGCGTCAACCGCGCCCGCGCCACAGCGGATCGTAAGGCCATCGACGGTGATGGTGCTGAAGGCCTTACCCAGGTGAATCACAACACCCGGCACGCCGCCGTCGCGCACCAGCATGTTGGAGCCCAGGCCGACGACAGTCACCGGCACGCCGGCGGGACGGGTCTTCAAGAACGCCGCGAGGTCTTCGGCGTCGGCGGGCGCGAACAGCACTTCCGCCGGGCCGCCCACGCGGAACCACGTCATCTTGCCCAGATCGGCCATGGGTTCGTAGCGCCCGCGGACGCGCGGCAGGCGGTCGACCAGGCCCGGCATGGCGTGGCGGGCAGTCATCATGCGTCGCCTCTGGCGCCAACGCTTACGCCTCCGGCGCGTTTCGGTTTGCGGATGGCCGTGAGGTCGGCGGGCAGGGCGTGCGCCCAAGCGGTGATATTCCCCGCGCCCAGACACACCACAACGTCGCCCGGCTGGGCGATGTCGTCGATGACGGCCGCCAAATGCTTCGGCGACATCAGCGCGGTGACGGCCGGGTGACCGTGCGCGTGCAGACCATTGATCAACGCATCGCGGTCGATGCCCTCGATAGGGGCTTCGCCGGCGGGGTAGACGTCGGCAACAACCACATGATCGGCGTCGTTGAAGCACTGGCAGAATTCAGAGAACAGCGATTGCAGGCGGGTGTAGCGGTGCGGCTGCACCACGGCGACGACGCGGCCTTGCGTGGCCGTGCGCGCGGCCTTGAGCACGGCGGCGATTTCCACCGGGTGATGGCCGTAGTCGTCGATCACCGTGATGCCGTCGATTTCGCCCACCTTGGTGAAACGGCGCTTCACGCCTTTGAACTTCGCCAGGCCGTCGCGGATCACATCGTCGGACAGGCCCATTTCGGCGGCGACACTGACGGCGGCCAGGGAGTTCAGGACGTTGTGTTGGCCGTACATCGTCAGGCGGATGTTTTCGATGATGCGCTCGCCGCCCGCGACGCGATCTGAAATCGCGGCGTCGAAACGCACGCCGTTGACGTCGAGCACGACATTGAGGCCGCGCACCATGGCGGCGGGTGACAGGCCGTAGGTGATGATCTTGCGGTCGGTCAGTTGCGGCAGCAGCGACTGCACTTCCGGATGATCGATGCACATGGCGGCGAAGCCGTAGAACGGGATGGATTCCACGAAGGTGCGGAACGCCGCCTTCACCTTGGAGAAGTCGCCGTAGAAATCCAGATGCTCGGGATCAATGTTGGTGACCACGGCAATGGTGGCGGGCAGGCGGTTGAAGCTGCCGTCGGATTCGTCGGCTTCGACAACCATCCAGTCGCCGCCGCCGAGACGCGCGTTGGTGCCGTAAGCATTGATGATGCCGCCGTTGATGACCGTGGGATCCAGCTCTGCCGCTTCCAGGACGCTGGCGACCAGCGAGGTGGTGGTCGTCTTGCCGTGCGTGCCGCCGATGGCGATCGACCACTTCAAGCGCATCAACTCAGCCAGCATTTCGGCGCGGCGGACAACAGGCAGCATCGACTTGCGCGCCGCGAGCACTTCGGGATTGTCGGCCTTCACGGCGGAAGAGATCACGACCACGCGGGCGCTGCCCAGGTTCTCGGCCTTGTGGCCGACTTCGATGCGCATGCCGAGGCCGCGCAGGCGATCGACGTTGGCGTTCTGCGCGATGTCGCTGCCTTGCACCTGATAGCCAAGGTTATGCATGACCTCGGCGATGCCGGACATGCCGATGCCGCCGATGCCAACGAAGTGGATGATGCCGATGTCGAGCGGCATGGACTGCATCAGATGATTCCCCGGTTCATGGTGTGTGTCGAAATGGACGGCGGCGGCGCGGCGGTTTTACTCGTAACGCGTGCGCCGTTCTCGCCGCGGATGAGGGCGGTGACAACGTCCGCTAAACGTGTGGCAGCGTCGGGAACAGCGAAGGCAGCAGCAGCTGTGGCGGCACCGGCAAGGCCATAGGGAGCAGCAGCGAACTGTGCGATGCGTGCGGCGAGGTCAGCAGCGGTGAACTGGGGCTGGCGGATCATCCACGCCCCCCCCGCCGCATCCACGGCCTGGGCGTTGGCGGTTTGGTGATCGTCGGCGGCGAAAGGATAGGGGACCAGCAGGCTGGGACGGCCGATGACGGTGGCTTCGGCGACCGTCGACGCGCCCGAGCGCGTGATGAGGAGATGGGCGTTGGCCATCAACGCCGGCACGTTGTCGAAGAAAGCGCGCAGCTGCACGTGAGCGCCGGCTTCCGCGTAGAGCGCGTGGGTGCGGTCGAGTTCTTCCGGGCGGCATTGCTGCGTGATTTCCAGGCGCTTGCGCAGCGCGTCGGGCAGCAGGCGCACGGCGGCGGGTATGACGTCGCTGAAAATGCGCGCGCCTTGGCTGCCGCCCAGCACGACGATGCGGAACGGACTTTCGGCATCCGGCGTGGCGTAAGGCGTATTCCGCATGGTGGCGATGGCCGGGCGCACGGGCATGCCGGTGCGGATCA
>JAIEMI010000169.1 GCA_019752235.1 Rhodospirillaceae bacterium | reverse complement strand
GAAGCCGGCGGTTATCTCGACGCCGCCGACATGGCCACGACCTTCAACCTGCTGCGCTCCAACGACCTGATCTGGTCTTTCGTGGTGAACAACTATCTCTTGGGCAAGGAACCCTTCCCCTTCGACCTGCTGTACTGGAATTCGGATTCCACGCGCATGCCGCGGGCGATGCACAGTTACTACCTGCGCAACATGTACCTCGAGAACAACCTGTCGAAACCCGGCGGCATTACGTTGGACGGCGTACCCATCGACCTCGCCACCGTCACCACGCCGACCTACATGATCAGCTGCCGCGAGGATCACATCGCACCTTGGGCCTCCACCTTCGAAGGCACAAAACTGTTCAAAGGCCCGACCCGCTTCGTGCTGTCGGCTTCGGGACACATCGCCGGCATCGTCAATCCGCCAGCGGCGAAAAAATACTGCTACTGGACCAATGACAAAAAAGCCAAAACCGCCGAAGACTGGCTGAAGAACGCCGACGAGCACCCGGGCTCCTGGTGGACCGATTGGGATGCGTGGCTGACGCCCCAGTCCGGTAAAATGGTGCCGGCGCGCACGCCGAAAAAGGCCATCGAAGACGCGCCCGGCAGCTATGTGAAGACACGGGCGGTCTAGGCGTACCCTTGCGGATGGTCTTCGGTGACGCATAAACCCCCTATCTTCATTGCCGCTTTCGCGGGAATGACAAGCTGTGTTTTGTGGGTCACCCTCTCTGCCTTCGCAGCGGACGTGTCCTTCGATCCGCAAATCCTGGAGCGTTACGTCGGCTATTATCAGGCCGATCCCAAGACACGGCCCGATACGATGGTGGATGTGAGCCGCGCCGGCGACCGGCTCACCATCCAAATTCCCGGTCACCCCAAAAATACGCTGACGCCGCTGAATGAGCGGCAGTTCTCGTTTTATCGCTCCGACGAGCAGGTCACCGCCCACGTGACCTTTCCGGCGCGTAAACCCGGCCCCGCGGAGAAGTTCACCTTGCGCCAAAACGGCGTGGATACGGTGATGACGCGCATCAACGTCAAAGCCGCGCTCGAAGTCGCCGACCGCGCCATGCTCAATGCCTGGTTCTCCTCTGCCGCAGGACTCTCGTCCGCGCCCGATCCGGGCGTGCCGCTGTTGCCGACGTGGAGACTGGTGCCGCGCACGGCCACGTCCGTACCGCTTGGCACCGCGCTCCTGGACCAAGCGCCCGCCGCCATCGCCACCATTCCGCTGGCGAAACATGGTTACGTCGAAGAGGAATATTTCATCAGCGGACGCGGCAACGTCTATGCCATCGGCGGCAAACGCGTCTGGCGCGCCGACCTTCCCTACACAACGCGCATTCTCGTGCGCCGTCCCGCCGCTCCCAAAACCTTCAGCGGCACCGTGCACATGGAAGCCGCGCGGGACGGCAGCGAAAGCACCGCGACGCTGATGGACATCTGGCCCCTCGCCGTGCGCGACGGCGACGTCTTCGTGACGTGGACCATGTCCAAGGACAACGTCCCGGCGCTACTGAAAGAATTCGACGCGGCGCGCTACGCCGCGCTCGACATTCCCGCCAACGGCCTGCGCTGGGACATCATGGCGCAAACCGCCTGGCTTTTGCGCAGCCCGGAAGGCCCCCTGGGCAAGCTCGGCTTTATTGACGCGGCCGCGAAACGCAGCGGCGGCTTGCGCCTCTATTCCACCGGCGCGGCGCAAGCCGCCGAGATGCAGGCCCTCTTCGTGAATGAAGGCTTCCACATGCGCGCCCGCACACCCAGCGACGAGCCGGTCATCGACGCCTACGTGCCGGTGATGAACATTCAGCGCATCCCGCCGCAGGACGACGCGTTTATCATGCGGATTATGACGGAAACCGAATTCGACAATCCCGGCACCTACGACCAGCCCGGGGCGTGGGTCACACGCCCCGCCTTTCGCGGCGCGGCGGTCAACTTGCGCGAATATCACATCGCCGGCGTCAGTCACGCCGACTGGCACAACCAACCGCAGTTCAGCCCCGTCTTCCATCAACTCGGCATGAGCGCCGCCGTCGCGCCGAAATGCACGCAGCCCATAGCCCGGACATCCGGAAAATCGCGCGTCACCCGCGCGTTGTACGAGGCTTTGAACGATTGGGTGCGTCACGGCAGAACGCCGCCGAACAACCGGCTTTTCCTGTTGGACCCCGATCACAGGCCGGTGCGCGACCCCAACAGCGGCAACGTCGTCGGTTCTCTAAGGCCCTACTGGATCAACATTCCGACGGCGCGCTTTGCCATCGACAACCGCGCCGCCGATGATTCACCCGCTTCCGCCGCGTGCAGACTCTACGGCTATCAGGAACCCTTCTCTAAGGCGCGGCTGGGCGAACTTTATAAGGATCGCGCGGAATATCTTGAACGCGTCGCGCAGCACCTGGGACGCATGGTGCAGCAACGCTATCTGCTGCCCGAGGACGCGCTGGCGGAAAGAGAACTGGTGGAGAAATCCACATTGCCTTAAGGCGATTCCCTGCACTGCACGGTCGTGCCGCCCGCGGGTGTCCAGGTTGCTTCCCGGCCTTTGTTCCAGAACGCGCCGCGTGAGTCGGCGTAGCGTGCGCCGGAACCGGTCCACTGCTGCGGCAATTCGAGGATACGCTGGCCGGGCCATTCCAGGCGCGCCGTGCGCGGGGGTTCATTGAAGGTGCCGATGATTTTTGAACCATCGGCACATGTGAAGGCCGCGTTCGCGATCGGCAATACTTCGCCGTTGGGCATCGGCGGACCGTAAGAACATCCTGCCAGCAGCAGCACGGCAAACGTGGAAAGTTTCCTCACGGCTGCGCCTTCAGCAGGTCGATGTATTCTTCGCCGTGCTTCACGTAGTTGTCCACGGACCACTTCATGGCGTCGAAATCTTTCGGACCCAGGTCGCGCATGTGTTTGGCCGGACGGCCCGCCCACAACTGGCCTTTCGGCACGCGTTTGCCCGGACTCACCAAAGCGCCCGCCGCCACCATGGCTTCGCTCTCGACCACAACACCGTCCAGCATCATGGCGCCCATCCCGACGAAGGAGCCATTTTCCAGCGTCGTGCCATGGATCATGACCATGTGGCCCACGAGCACGTCATCGCCGATGATCGACGGGTTGCCGGGGCCGCTGCCGATGCCGCTGTTAACGTGAACGATGGTGCCGTCCTGCAAGTTGGAGCGCGCACCCACACGAATGTAGTTCACGTCGCCGCGCAGCACGCAGTTGAACCAGATGCTGGCTTTGGAGCCGATTTCGACGTCGCCGATGATCACGGCGTTCGGTGCGATGAACGCATCGGACGCGATCCGCGGCATGACGCCCTTCCACGGCAGAATGATGGGGCCGGACATAATAAACGTCTCCTACTGCAGCCCGGCGTCTTCGGGCAGACCGAGCATGATATTCATGTTCTGCACGGCTTGGCCCGACGCGCCCTTGCCGAGGTTGTCGAGTTGCGCCACCAGCATCGCTTGCGGACCGTCGCCCTTGCCGAACACAAACACCCGCATGCGGTTCGTATTGTTCAGGTCTTCCGGCGGCAGCGTCTTGATGGACGCGCTCTTGTCCAGCGGCATCACGTCGACAAACTTTTCGCCTTTATAGTGTTTCGCCAGGACGGCGTGGACATCGGCCACGGTCAGGCCCGCCGAGAGCAGCGCGAGGTGCAGCGGAACCTGCACGAGCATGCCTTGGGCATAGCGGCCTACCGACGGCGCCATGAAGGGGCGCGTGCGGAGCTGCGCATATTTTTGAACTTCCGGGACGTGCTTATGCGTCAGGTCCAGCCCGTAAATCCGGTAAGGTACTTTGGTGTGGACAGGATCGGCTTGGTCCTCGAATTCCGAGATCATCGCCTTGCCGCCGCCGGAATAACCGCTCACGCCGTTAATGGTGACCGGATAATCGGGCCCCATGACCCCCGCCGTCACCAGTGGACGCAGCAATCCAATCGCGCCCGTGGCCCAGCAGCCGGGGTTGGTGACGCGCTTGGCCTGCGCGATCACCGCACGGTGCTTTGGTTCCATTTCCGGAAAACCAAACGTCCAGCCGTCGGCGACGCGATGGGCCGTGGAGGCATCGACCACCTTCACGTTCGTATTGGTGATCAGCGCCACGGCTTCCTTGGCCGCGTCGTCCGGCAGGCACAGCACCACCACATCGGCTTCGTTCAATTTCGCGGCGCGCGCGGCGGGATCCTTGCGCTGCGCGGGATCGATGGACATCAGCGCGATGTCCTTGCGCCCTTCCAGCCGCTGTCTGATCTGCAGGCCCGTGGTGCCCGCCTCGCCGTCAATGAATACCTTGGACGTCATCACTCGCTCCGGGTGCAAAAAACAAAAGAGCGCCTCGGTTCCCGAAGCGCTCTTTCGCGACACGAAAACCTGCGTCGGCTTAACGCTTCGAGAACTGGAAGCTTAATAAGATACTGTTTTTATGTCGTTATTTTAGACGAAAATAATCTATGAATGATCTGTGAAGACCATTTGGTCGATTGATCGCCCATCAGGCCGCCTTACGCAAGGTGAAGTCCACATGCACCGCATCGTAGGGAAAGATCACGCGCCCGCTGTCGGCGCGGTCAAGCACGCCCGCAACCACGAGCGCTTGCACGTCGCCATGCACGGCCTTCACGTCGCGGTCAACGCGGCGGGCAATCTCTCGGATGGTCATTTCGCCCTGCCCCGTCATGGCTTGCAAAATGTCCCACCGCTTGGCGGTCAGCACCTTCCATAGCAGTTCAACGGTGGCAAAGCTGATGAACTCGCCAACCTTCGCGCCACGAAAGGCGGCGGCTGCCTGACGTTGGGTTTCCTCGATTGAGGACACGCCGAGCGTTACGGTTCTCATTGTCCTGTCCTCCATTGTTCTACGTCCTTCCAAAAGTCTGCTTGCAGGGTCGCTAGGTCGGTGAAGCGGTATGGCATCTCGCTCTCCCCGACATGCTTGTGATCACCCTTACCGGCCTCGTTGTCGTAGCGCAGCAAGCAAACGCCGCCCGCCACCAATACCAACCGATATTTGAAGCCATGCCCGCTGCCGCGCACAGGATCGGACACCCGCCAGATCACCACTTCCACGAACGCGGTCTCCGACAAGCCCTCGCGTTTGCGGAACAACAGTTCGGCTTCCATGTTGGAGTCTATACCAACAGGCCCTGCCGTTGTCAATTACTCCAACATTGTGCGGCTCCCCCCGGCCAGGGTAAAAAAAATATGTTACATATACCCTTGCTCTTATCCATAAAATATGTAACATATTTCTTGTAACCGCCACAGGAGACGCAAATGATGCCCGTAATCAGAATCAACGACGCCACTTTTGACGATTTGAGTACACTCAAAAAGTGGTTTGGAACCAAGACACCCGGAGAAACCATCGACCGCGTCGTGCGGGATGCGATGGAAGAGCTTGGCATCGAGCGCGATGATGAGCCGGAAGCCGTTACCGCAAAGACCAGCACTGGTGCGATGGAGTTTGATAGCGCACCCGGACTCACTTTCACCAAGCCGCTGGCGGCATCGGTAAAAGGTAAGTCCATACAAAGCCCACGGTGGCGAGGCATCCTGCTGGCAATGATTGCGGAGGTTAAAGCGAAGGGTTTCGAAGGCGAAAAGCTCGTCCGAGAGCTAAACATCCCCGCGAAGGCGGAACGGTATGAAGATGAGGGATTCACCTATCACTCCGAACTCGGCATCTCGATTCAAGGACAATCGGCAGCAGACGCTTGGAAGGAGGTGGACCGGCTCGCCAAGAAGTGGGGCGTCCCGGTTACGGTCGAGTTCTGGTGGCGTCAGAACCCAAAGGCTCAATACCCCGGTAGGACGGGCGTGCTTCGCTCTGGACAGTGATACACTGCGGGCGCGACGCCCGCAGCGTGCTAACCACATCGCCCAACTCAATGTGAAACAGCCACGATCAAATCATTGGCCCCGCACGGTGATCCGTTACCGGAGATTCCTGTTTTGATAGCTGTGAACGATCTGTGAAAAACGAGAACTGGAAGCTGCGCAGAAATCAATGGCTTACAGATTTCTGTGAATACAAAAACAGGAGCTTGGTTTACACCAAGCCCCTGTTCTTGCTTGAGGAATAAAATTCCAGTCTAGCGCTTCGAGAACTGGAAGCTGCGGCGCGCCTTCTTGCGGCCGTACTTCTTACGCTCGACGACACGCGGATCGCGCGTCAGGAAGCCCGCGGCCTTGAGGGCCGGACGCAAAGACGGTTCGTAGTAGGTCAGCGCCTTCGAAATGCCGTGACGCACCGCGCCGGCCTGGCCGGACATGCCGCCGCCCGAGACCGTGCACACCACGTCGAACTCGTTGGCGCGGTTGGTGACGCCGAAAGGCTGGTTGATCATCATGCGCAGCACGGGGCGCACGAAGTAGCCTTCGAAGGTCCGGTCGTTGACGGTGATCTTGCCTTTGCCGGGTTTGATCCAAACGCGGGCGACCGCGTTCTTGCGCTTGCCGGTGGCATAGGAACGGCCCTGGGCGTCGCGCTTCGGCTCGGCCTTCGGGGGGGCGCCCGCCGTGGCCGTCTTCAGATCCGCGAGGGTCTGCTTCTGTTCAGACATGTTCTATTCCTTACGGCTTGTTCTTGCGGTTGCGGCTGGCGAGATCCAGCACTTCCGGGGTCTGCGCTTCGTGCGGATGCGCGGCGCCGGCATAAATCTTCAGCTTGGTCATCTGCGCGCGGGCCAAGGGGCTGTCCTTGGGCATCATGCGCTCGACGGCGCGCTCGACAACGCGCTCGGGGAAACGGCCCGCGAGCGTCGCTTTCGGCGTATGTTCCTTGATGCCGCCGGCGTAGCCGGAGTGCCAGTAGAACACGCGCTGTTCGGCCTTGCGGCCGGTGAGCTTCACCTTATCGGCATTGATGATGACGACGTAGTCACCCGTGTCGATGTGAGGCGTGTACATGGTCTTGTGCTTGCCGCGCAGAAGGCCCGCCACGATCGCCGCCATACGTCCGAGGACGATGCCTTCAGCGTCAATGATGAACCACTTCTTCTGCACTTCCGTCGGTTTTGCCGAATGCGTCCGCATATTTTTCTTCCCGGTGTGCGCTTCTAAGTGTGCGTCTATAAGACTGGTCGAAAGGAGCGCGCATTATCTTCACGAGCGCTCCAAAGTCAACGCCAATTCATGAAGTAAATCAGTAGGTTCATGTAGCGGTATTATAATACCGCACGCCAAGCTATCCCATTGATTCTGCTATTTCCGCAGCTTCTTGAGCTTGGCCCCTACGTCTTGCGCCCGGGCCTTGGCGATCTTGGCGATGAGCCTTTCCGGGAGCGGTTCGGATAGCGGGAAGCGAATGGTTCCCTTGCTCACGGCATAAGGCTTCAGCTCCGCCTTCAGGGCCGCGACCACGTGACCCGCCCCCGGGTACAGCGCCACATGCTCTTTCCAGCCCGCGAAGTGAATCACGGTCCTACCCCCAAGTTTGTAGGTAGGCATTTGATAGGACATACATTCTTCGGCTTTGGGCACGGCCTTACGGATGATGCGCCGCAAGCGTCTGAGCGCGGGCCGCGAGGCCTTGGGCTGGGCGGCGATGTAGGCGGCGACGGTGTCAGCGGGCATGGCGATCATCCATACATTTAATGGTCCAACCGGAGTATAAGAACGTATGACAGTTCATTAGTCATGCGTCATCGAACGCCAAAAAAACGGGGGACATCATGCGCGCTTTCGGCGGCTTTTTTCAGGGCTGGAATCTGGTCATCGCCACATTCATTGGCGTGCTGGCCATGTTCCTCGGCATCTTCATCTCCGCCGACGGGAGCGCGGAAGCGCTGAGCCTGATCATCCGCATCACCGTGAGACCCGCGATCGTCTTCTTCAGCCTCGCCTTCACGGCGTCGGCGCTATTCCGCATGTGGCCCAACGCCTTCACGCGCTGGCAGATGAAAAACCGCCGCTACCTCGGCCTGTCGTTCGCCACGTCGCATTTGCTGCACGCGGCGGCGCTGATCGTCTGGGGCGTGATGTATCCGGACCTGTTCCTCACGCGTACCAACATCATTGTCTGGGTCGGCGGCGGCATCGGCTACTTCTTTGTGGTCACCATGGCGGCCACATCTTTCGACAGCGCCGTGCGCTGGATGGGTGCGCGCAAATGGAGCCTGCTGCACACGGTCGGCAGCTATTATCTATGGACGGTGTTCACGCTGGGCATCGTCGGGCGCTCCATCGTCGATCCGTTTTATTACCCCTTTGCCGCGTTCATCGTATCGACGCTGCTGATCCGCATCGCCGCGCGTTTCGCCGGACGCACGAAGCTTGCTGCCGCTTAGGCGGTGAAACGCCGGCGGTAGTCGGCGAACAGGGTTTCCAGCCTCGCCTCATTCAGGCCGAAGTCCGCCGGCGCATAGACGTGCGCGCCCCGCCCTTCGCGTGCGTTCTTCCCGCTCCACGCACGAATGCGCCGCTCGTCCTCGGCCGTGGGCGCGAGGCCGATGGCGCGCAGCACGTCCAGCGCGGTGCCCACGGGATCACGCGTCAAGGCCGCGTAGCCGACATCGACAAACCGCGCTGCTCCCAAATCGGCGCGCACCGCCATGAAGCGCTGCAGGTTACGCGCGAGGCGGCGGCTCCAATGGTCGCCGATCCGACGCGGATCGAGCGTGTCGGTATTGGGCTTCGATAAGGACTGAACCAAGCTGCACCACGACACCACGGTTTTCACAGGGTCGCGGTGCGGCATCACGATCTTGGCTTCCGGGAAGACTTTCGCCACCGTATCCAACGCCGTCAGGTGATGCGGCGTTTTCAGAATCCATTTCTTCGTGCGCCGCGCGGGCTGCTGCCAGGTCAGCATTTGCAGAACACGGCGCAGTTCGAGATAAGCCGGCGTCTGATCCGCCTTTTCAAGCCAAGCACCATAGCTCGGGACATGCATGTAGGACTCAGGCGCGGAACTGACGAAGGATTGTTCGAGCAGCATCACCTCCTCGTCCGCCGCCAGGGCGTCGAAGGGATGAATGGCGAGAATGCCCGGGTCGGCGGCAATGATGCCGTCAACGACCTGTACCGCGAGCGCGATGCGTGCGCTGGGATCGCCAGGCTTCTCGTCGGGAAATGGAACCGGTGACAATGTTTCCCACCAGCGGATCGCGGCCGCACCTTCGGCTTCCGCCAGCAGACGCTGCAGCATGGTGGACCCTGAACGTCCCAAACCGACGATGACCGCGCCGACGTTCACCGGCTCATCGGCGATCGCGGGATGACGTTTGAGAAAGTCTTCAATTTTAAGACGATTGACCAGCCCCGTAATCAAGCGCTCGCTTTGGATCCGCGCGCCCATGGCGTTGAGCTGCGCTTCCCGCGCCATGGAATCCAACAGAATGCGCAGCGGTTCCCGAAACCACGGATCGCCGAAATCAGACAGGCCCGTGCGTTTGCGGGCTTCAGCGAGCAGCGCTTCCAGTGACGGCAGCGATGTCACGGCCGGGTATCCGGCGATGTCTCAAAGGCCGAAACCGAAAGCTCACGCCACATGGTGACGCCGGGCGGCGGCGCGGAGACCGCCGCCTCGCCCCAAAGCCACATGATGGCATCGCACGGCCAGCCTGGGGTCCACGGCTCCACGAGGTCGAGCGAAACACGCTCCGCGGGCAGCGATGCCCCCCATTTTTTCAAGGCCGAGACATCGGCCGAGGGCGCGCGCTTCAGCAGCAGCGCGATCTTGTGCAGGCCATGGTCGATGCCGCGCGGGCTTCCGCGCAGCAAAAACTCCTCCGCCCCGCCGGACCGGATTGTCGGCTGGTCCATGAATTTCACTTCGTCGGCTTTCATGGTCGCGCCGACCTCGCCGTCCATCAGCGCGATGATGCTGGCGATATCCTGAGTCCAGAACTC
>JAIEMI010000247.1 GCA_019752235.1 Rhodospirillaceae bacterium | reverse complement strand
CGCGACACGCCGAACACCGAAATGTTCCTGCAGATTTACGGTTCGGGCGTAACGCAGGCTTTCGAGCAGACGTTCAACGATTTCGCTGTGTCGGCGACGTTGAAACGCTTACGGCGTATTGACACGCCCACCTGCAATTAACCTAAGACCACAGCCACGCCGCGCCGCGCACGCCGCTGGAATCGCCATGCTTGGGCGGTAAAAGCTTTGTCGCCACCGTGTCGGAGAATACGTACTGCGGCCATAGCTTCGGCACGTCGGTGTAAAGCCGCGCGATATTCGACATGCCACCGCCCAGCACGATCACATGCGGGTCGATGACGTTGATGATGGCCGCTGTCGCACGCGCGAGGCGTCCGACGTAGCGGTCCAGCGCGGCTGTTGCTTTCGCGTCTCCGCGCTCACTGAGCGCGACGATTTCCGTGGCTGAGATATTTTCCGCGAAGTCGCGCGCGAGTCCCGGACCGGAAAGAAAGGTTTCCGTGCAGCCTTTCAAACCGCAATAACACCGCGGACCAGGAAGTTCTTCGGCCTTGGGCCAGGGCAGGGGATTGTGGCCCCATTCGCCGGTGATGGCGTTGGGGCCGCGCACCACCTGTTTGTTGATCACGAGGCCGCTGCCGACACCCGTGCCGAGGATCGCGCCAAAAACAATGTCTGCCTCCGCGCCCGCGCCATCGGCAGCTTCCGACAGCGCGAAACAGTCGGCGTCGTTGGCCAGGCGCACGGGGCGTCCGATGGCGCTCTCCAAATCTTTATCGAAGGCATGGCCGATGAGGCAGGTGGAGTTGGCGTTTTTGATGAGGCCCGTGGCGGGCGAGATGGTGCCGGGGATGCCGACGCCAATGCTCGCCTTGGCGCGCGTCGCCACGTCCGCGGCGGACACCAGTCCCGCGATCGCGCGCACGGTACGGGCGTAATCGCCTTGCGGCGTCGCGATGCGGCGGCGGAAACATTCGGCGCCGTCCGGGTTCAGCGCCAGCGCTTCGATTTTGGTGCCGCCGAGGTCGATGCCCAGGCGCATGTGCGGGGCTTCGGCGGTCACGCGAAAACGCCCTTATATACCGTCTGCATATCTTTCATGGCTGCCATGCACATATGATTCCGTATCCGCACTTATATACAGCCTATTCTGGACAATATCGGCTTTCTGTGAGACCCAAGACGCCATGGAAATGAAGCCCAACAAAGACAATAACGCGCTCCGATTTCCGTTCCCCGCCGCGCCCGCGCCCGGAACGCTGACCGACGTCGCGCCCGGAGTCAAATGGCTGCGCATGCCGCTGCCCTTTGCCCTGGACCATATCAATCTCTGGGTTCTCGATGACGGCGACGGCTGGACTCTGGTCGATACCGGTCTCAATTCCACGACGACGCGCGACACCTGGACAGCCATTTTCGCGGGACCGCTCAAACATAAGCCGGTCAAACGCGTCATTGCCACGCACTTCCATCCCGATCATATCGGCTTGGCCGGATGGCTCACCGAAATGCATGGCGTGCCGCTGTGGGCCACGCCCAAGGAAATGAAAACCGCGCACGATACGCGCGATCTTTCCATGGAGCGCATATCCACGCTCATGACCTCGCAGTACACCCGCGCCGGTCTTGAAGGCGCACTTGCCGACGCCATCACCACGCGCGGCAACAGTTATACGAAGGGCGTCGCGCCGTTACCGGAGACCTTCACCGCCATTGATCCGGCGCGCGTCATCGCCGCCGGTGGTTTGTCCTGGGACGTCGTGGTGGGCGAGGGGCACTCGCCGCAGTTGGCGGCGCTGCATGCGGCCGTGCCCGGACTGCTGATTTCCGGCGATCAGGTGCTGCCGGGCATTTCGCCCAATGTCAGCGTGCGCTTTGTCGAGGACATCGACGACAATCCGCTGCAGCTGTTCCTTGACAGCCTCGCACGCTTCCGCCTGTTGCCGGCCGAGACGCTGGTGCTGCCGTCGCACAAGCTGCCGTTCTACGGCCTGCACGAACGCATCGATCAACTGACGGCGCACCATCATGACCGGCTGGATCTGGTGCGCCGCGCCTGCGCTAAAGGCGCCACGGCCAGTGACGTGCTGACAGCCATGTTCAAACGCAAATTCGATCCCCACCAGCTGAACTTCGCGTTGGGGGAAACGCTGGCCCATCTCAATTACCTCATGGCCACGGGCGAGATCGTGCGCGAGCAAACCGCCGCGGGCGTGGACCGCTACACAACCATGTCGTCTCCCGCCGCCGCCGCTTAAGTGCTAAAAGGGATGCCCAAAAGGGGCATCCCATGACGACGCTGGTTCTCAGCCACGAGAGTTATCTCACCCACGACACCGGATCCCATCACCCGGAATGTCCCGACCGTTTGCGAAGCGTTCTCAAGGCGCTCGATCAAAGCGCGCTGTCGGGTCTGGTGCGTGAGGATGCGCCGCGCGCCACCATCGCGGAAATTTCCCGCGCCCATCCCGGCGCCTATGCGGATCAGATCCTGGCGGTCATTCCGCAAGCGGGCCTCGCACGCCTGGACGCCGATACGGTGATCTCGCCCGGTTCGGGCGAGGCCATGTTGCGGGCCGCCGGGGCCGCCGTGCGGGCGGTGGACGCGGTCGCCAAAGGCGAAGCCAGCAATGCCTTCTGCGCCGTACGTCCGCCCGGCCACCATGCGGAATCCAACCGCGCCATGGGCTTCTGCCTCGTCAACAACGCCGCCGTCGGCGCGCTCCATGCCCGCGCGGCCCACGGCCACCAGCGCGTGGCGGTGATCGATTTCGACGTACACCACGGCAACGGCACCCAGGAAATGTTCTGGAAAGACCCCGAGGCCTTTTACGCCTCGACCCACCAGTTTCCCTTCTATCCGGGGACGGGGTCACGCCGGGAGCGGGGCGCCCACGGTAATGTGGTGAACGTGCCCCTGGGGGAGGGTGACAGGGGCGATGTCTTTCGCGGCGGCTTCACCGACGAAATTTTACCCGCCCTGACCGCCTTCAAGCCTGATTTTATCCTGATTTCCGCCGGGTTTGACGCCCATAAAGACGACCCCCTGGGCCAGTTGCGGCTGACCGAAAACGACTTCGCCTGGGCCACGGCATCCCTTATGGATGTGGCGCGGAACGTCTGCGGCGGACGGGTGGTATCGGTGCTGGAAGGCGGCTACAACCTGGATGCGCTGGCGGACTGTGTGACCGCCCATGTTGAGACCCTAAAGTCGAGACCCTGAAGGATCACTGATGGCCAAAGCTCCCGACGAGATTACCGCCCTCGGCTTCGAAGAGGCGATGAAAGAACTGGAAAAGATCGTGCGCGATCTGGAAAGCGGCCAAGTGAAGCTGGACGACGCCGTGAAAGCCTATGAACGCGGCGCGGCCCTGAAACAACACTGCGAGAGCAAACTGCAGGAAGCGCGCACCAAGGTCGAGAAGATCACCGGCGCTGGAAAGACCCTCGGGCTGGAGCCTGTTGACCGTGAATAAGATGCCGGCCGCCGACCTGAGCGCTTTTCAGGCCGAACTCGTCGCGATTGCCAAAGCGACCAATGACACGCTCGATGCCTTGCTGCCCCTGGCGCCCGGCCCCGAAGGCCGCGTGCTCGAAGCCATGCGTTATTCCGCATTGGATGGGGGCAAACGCCTGCGGCCTTTTTTGGCCTGTGCGTCGGCTGATTTGTTCGGCGTGCCGCGCGCGCGTTCGCTGCGCGCCGCCGCCGCCGTGGAAATGGTCCACTGCTATTCGCTTATCCACGACGATCTGCCCGCCATGGACGACGACGATCTGCGCCGTGGGCGCCCCACCGTGCACAAGAAGTACGACGAAGCCACCGCGATCCTCGCGGGCGACGCGCTGCTGACGGAAGCCTTCGCGGTGCTGGCCGATCCCGCTACGCATCCTGATGGGGAAATCCGCGCGAAGCTGGTGGCGGAACTTGCGCGTGCTTCGGGCGCCGCCGGTATGGTGGGCGGTCAGATGATCGATCTCATGGCCGCCACCCTCACGCTCGATGACGCGGGCCTGAAGCGTCTGCAGAACCTCAAGACCGGCTGCATCATTGCCGTGGCCTGCCGCATGGGCGCGGTGCTGGCGGGCGCGCCGGCGGCCACCGTGGACCTGCTCGGGAACTACGGCATGGATATGGGGCTGGCGTTTCAGATCGCCGACGATGTCCTGGACGTGGAATCCACGGCCGCCGAAACCGGCAAGGCGACCGGCAAGGACGCGGCCGCGGGGAAGGCGACTTTTGTATCCCGCTTGGGCCTGGAAGGTGCTAAAAAGCTGGCTCACCAGCTCGCGGAACAGGCGAATAACCAATTGAACTCATTTGGAAATAAGGCTGTCCTGTTGCAGCAGGCGGCGATGTTCGCCGTCACTCGCCGCAACTGATACAGTCACACCGTAACGATCTGGGACTCTAAGCTTTGACCGACCCGATTTCTCCCCCTACGCCGCTGCTCGACCGTATTTCGCGCCCGGCGGATTTGCGCAATCTCAGCATCGAGCAGTTGACGCAGTTGGCGAACGAACTGCGCGCCGACACCATTCACAGTGTCTCGCGCACGGGCGGCCATCTCGGTGCCGGCCTGGGCGTGGTCGAACTGACCGTCGCCCTTCACCATGTTTTCGAAACGCCCGGCGACCGCCTGATCTGGGACGTGGGTCACCAGTGCTATCCGCATAAAATTCTCACGGGCCGCCGCGACCGCATGTCGACCATCCGTCAGAAGGATGGACTGTCCGGTTTCACGCTGCGCACGGAAAGCGAATATGATCCCTTCGGCGCGGGCCACAGTTCCACCTCCATCTCCGCCGGTCTCGGCATGGCTGTGGCGCGCGACTTCGCGGGCCGCGATAATCACGTCATCGCCGTTATCGGCGACGGCAGCATGAGCGCCGGCATGGCCTACGAGGCCATGAACAACGCCGGCGCGCTGAAAAGCCGCCTGATCGTCATTCTCAACGACAACGACATGTCCATCGCGCCGCCCGTGGGCGCCATGAGCGCCTACCTCTCGCGCCTGCTGTCGTCGAAGTCCTATTTGAACTTGCGTCAGGCCTTGAAGCAGATCGCCTCGCATTTTCCCAAGCCCCTGGAAGTCGCCGCCAAGCGCGCCGAGGAATACACGCGCGGCATGGTGACCGGCGGCACGCTGTTCGAGGAGTTGGGCCTCTATTACGTCGGCCCCATTGACGGCCACCGCATCGACCAACTGGTGCCGGTGTTGCGCAACGTGCGCGACAGCGAAGCCAATGGACCCTTCTTGATCCACGTCGTCACGCAGAAGGGCCGCGGCTACGCGCCTGCCGAAGCGTCGGCCGATAAGTACCATGGCGTCACCAAGTTTGACGTCGTCTCGGGCGCGCAGACCAAGGCCGTTGCGAAAGCGCCGTCTTATACGGGTGTCTTCGCCAAGGCGCTGATTGCCGAAGCGGCGGCCGATGACAAAGTGGTCGCCATCAACGCGGCCATGCCCAGCGGCACGGGCCTCGACAAATTCGGCGAGAAGTTTCCCGACCGTTGCTTCGACGTCGGTATTGCCGAGCAGCACGCGGTGACCTTCGCCGCCGGGATGGCGACCGAAGGCTACAAACCGTTCTGCGCCATTTACTCCACCTTCCTGCAGCGCGCCTATGACCAGGTGGTGCACGACGTCGCCGTGCAGAACCTGCCCGTGCGCTTCGCGCTGGACCGCGCGGGTTATGTCGGCGCCGACGGCGCCACGCACGCGGGCTCTTTCGATCTGGCTTATCTCGGCTGCCTGCCGAACTTCGTCATCATGGCGGCGGCCGACGAACTGGAATTGATGCACATGGTCGCCACGGCTGCGGCCCACAACACCGGCCCCATCGCCGTGCGGTATCCGCGCGGTGAAGGCATCGGCCTGGAACTGCCGGAACGCGGTACACCGCTGCCCATCGGCAAGGGCCGGATCGTGCGCGAAGGCGCCAAAATCGCGCTGCTCAGCCTTGGCACGCGTCTGGCCGATTGCCTGAAAGCCGCCGATGATCTGGCGGCGCGCGGTTTGTCCACCACCGTGGCCGATGCGCGCTTCGCGAAGCCGCTGGATGCGGACATGATCAATAACCTCGCCGATACGCATGAGGTCTTGGTGACGGTGGAAGAGGGGTCCGCCGGCGGTTTCGGCGCGGCGGTGCTGCATCATCTCGCCTGGGCGGGCCGTCTCGATAAGGGGCTCAAGGTCCGCACGCTCACCATGCCCGACGCATTTTACGAGCACGCCAAGCCCGAGGATCAATTGCAAGCCGCGGGCCTCACGGCGCCCAACATCGCCGCCACGGCGCTGCAGGCTCTGGGTATCGACGCCGTCAGTGTCGGCGAGAAGCCCGCGCGGGCGTGAGCCGGCGTGAAGACTCCTAAACGCCGTCTCGACGAACTGCTGGTCGAACGCGGGCTGGCCGAGAACACGGCCAAGGCCCGGGCCATCGTCATGGCCGGCAAGGTTTTCAGCGGCGAACAGAAGCTCACGTCGGCGGGCGGCAAAGTTGCCGCCGATCTCGAAGTGATCGTCCGCGGCGCCGAACACCCGTGGGTGTCGCGCGGCGGCTTGAAGCTCGCCCACGGCCTCGCGCATTTTCCCTTCGATCCCAAAGGCCGCGTTTGCATTGATGTCGGCTGTTCCACCGGCGGATTTACGGACGTCCTGCTGACTCACGGCGCGGCGAAGGTTTACGCCGTGGATGTCGGCTACGGCCAGCTGGCCCACAAGCTCCGTGTTGATTCGCGCGTGGTGGTGATGGAGCGCACCAACGCCCGGCATCTGGAGCGTGCGCAGATCTCCGAGGACATCGGTGCGGTGGTGTGCGACGCGAGCTTTATCGGCCTGCGGAGTGTCTTGCCCGCGTCCATGGCGCTGACCGCGCCCGGCGCATGGCTCATCGCGCTCATCAAACCGCAGTTCGAAGTCGCCAAGGATCAGGTGGGCGAGAAGGGCGTGGTGCGCAACCCGGCGCTGCATGCCGAAGTTTGCGACATGATCACCGCGTGGATAAACGCGCAGGCGGGGTGGCGGGTCGAAGGCGTTACAAGGAGCCCGATCACGGGGCCCGAAGGAAATGTGGAGTTCCTGGTTGGTGCCCAAAGAGGCCGCGCGTAATACCGCGCTCCGCACGTGAGGCGTGTGCCATATTGAACATAATCGCACCGGAAGCTGCGCTAAGCTTGGTTCACATCGGCGCTCTCCGTTTTGAACCTAGGCATCACATGAACAACATAAAAATTCTCGGCATCACAATTGCCGTTATCGGCGCGATACTCCTCGTCGTCGGATACCGGGCATCAGGAACGCCGGTTGATCAACTCTCCGACGCTTTCACCGGCAGCTACACCGACCGCACGATGCTCTACTTGATTGCGGGTGTCGCCGCGGTTGTCGGTGGCGGTCTGCTGGCGGCCTTCGGCGCGCGATCAAAGTGACCGCGCGTGAGGATAGATTTTCTCCGATGGGTATTTTGCGCGGCGGTGGTCGTCCCAACGCTGCTCTTCGTCTCCTGCGCGTCGATCCCGCGATTTGAGGGTGTTGAAGATGCTGCCGGGAAGGTCAACCCAACGCCGCGTCTGTCAAATTCACACGGTCCTCTCACGGCTAAACAAAGTAAGGCGATCCTCGACAGATTGCGCCGGCAGACGCCCGACGCCGATGTGCTCGGGCGTCACCTCGCGTTCACCCAGGAAATCTCCGCAAGTCCGCTGACGGTCGGAAACAAAGTCACGGTTTTGCATGACGGCGCCGCGAGTTTCAAAGCGATCTTTCGTGCCATCGCCGCCGCCAAGGACAGCATTCACCTTGAGTACTTCATATTCGAGGATGTGGAACAGGATGGCCGCAAGCTTTCGGATATTCTGATCGAGAAACAGGCGGCCGGTGTCCAGGTCAATCTGATTTACGACGCGGCCGGTTCAATCAGCACACCCGGAGCACTGTTTGATCGCCTGAAAACAGCGGGCGTCAATATCGTTCAGTTCAATCCTCTCGATCCCTTCAAGGGCAAGACCGAATACGCCCCGAACGATCGCGACCACCGAAAGATTATGACCGTTGACGGGGCCATCGCCATCATCGGCGGTGTCAATATCAGCGGGGTCTACAGCAGTAATATCTTCAGCGCAGGGCGCGGCGCGAAAATGCGCGGTCTCTGGCGCGACACCAATCTTCAGTTGGAGGGGCCCGCCGTGGGCGACTTGCAGCGGCTGTTTCTGGAAACCTGGGAGCGCCAGCACGGCGCGCCTTTGGCGCCGCGAGATTTCTTTCCGGCGTCGGGGGCGGTGGGCAATCAGGTCGTCGGCATCATCGGCAGTACGCCGACGCATAGCATGCCGATTTATTATATCACGCTGCTGTCGGCCATCCGCAACGCGGAAAGCCGCATATGGCTGACGGCGGCGTATTTCATTCCTACGCGCCAGGAGCGCGAGGACATGATCGCGGCGGCGCGGCGCGGCGTCGACGTGCGGCTTATGTTGCCTCGCAATACGGATTCCGAGATCGCGCTGAACATTGGCCGATCCCACTACGACGCGCTGCTCAAGGGCGGCGTGAAGATTTACGAAATTCGCGACGTCATTCTGCACTCCAAAACGGCGGTCATCGACGGCGTATGGTCGGTCGTGGGCTCGTCCAATTTTGATGGGCGCAGCGTGCTGTTCAACGATGAAGTCGATGCCGTGGTCCTTGGGCGCGAAACCGGCGGCCAGATGGAAACCGCCTTTCAGGACGACGTGCGCAACTCTGATGAGATTGTCCGGGCCGTGTGGTCCAAGCGGCCGTTGGCGCAAAAGGTCAGGGAGCGGCTTTCACGCGTGTGGTCCTACTGGATGTAGGACAGGCGGGCTATTTCCGCTGATGCGGTGCCGCCCTTTTTATCGTTGGCCGTGAGGCGAGGTCTTCGTTAGCCTCAAACAAGTGTTTCTCGGGGGAGGGCCAGCATGACGTCCAATCTGCCTATGACTTTGAATCGGCGCGCGATTTTACGCCAGGGGCTGCGCGGTAGCGCGGCGGCCGCAGCGCTGCTTTACGGCGGTCCTATGGCTTTGGCTGCGCAAAAGCCCGGGCCCGGCGGTTTTTCTCCCGAACGCCTGAAAGATGTGACCACGGCCATACAGGGGTTTGTCGATCGCGGCGAAGTTGGCGGCGCCGTCACGCTGCTCTATCGCAAAGGCGAGATCGCGCAGGTCAACGTCTTGGGTTTGCAGGATCCGAAAGCCAAGACTCCCATGGCGCGCGATTCCATTTTTCGCATCGCCTCCATGACCAAGCCCATCACCACGGTGGCCGCGCTCATGCTGTGGGAAGAGGGCAAGTACGAGCTCGATACGCCGATTGACCGCTGGCTGCCGGAACTGGCCAACAGAAAAGTGCTGAAAGACCCCGCCGATCCGTTGAATTCAGGGAAACCGGCGGCGCGGCCGATTATCGTGCTCGATCTGATGACGCACCGCGCCGGTATCGGTAATCCACGCACCAAGCCGGGGCCGTTGCACGACGCGATCAAATATGCCGACGACAACAACATGGCGGGCGGTTGGGATGAATGGCTGAAGCGCGTCGGCGAGCTGCCTTTGGCTTACGAGCCGGGCAGCACCTTCCACTACGGCAACAACATGGACGTGCTGGGCATGCTGGTGCAGCGGGTGACCGGCATCTACTACCCCGACTTCCTGCGCGAGCGCATTTTCAAGCCGCTGGGCATGAAAGATACGGACATGTATGTGCCTGCGGACAAGATGAAGCGTCACGCGGCGCTGCAAGACATTGGGCGCGTGCCGGCCTATACGATTCCGCCGCCGGACAAGATTCCGGGATTCGTCTCCGCCGCCGCCGGTCTGTTTTCCACGGCCGACGACTATCTGCAGTTCGCGAAGATGCTGTTGGGCGGCGGAAAAAATGGCGACGTGCGTCTGCTGCGCC
>JAIEMI010000343.1 GCA_019752235.1 Rhodospirillaceae bacterium | reverse complement strand
CGCGGCGGGGTCGCGCTCCAGCTTCTGACGAAGCTGGCCGATGTAGACGCGCAAGTACTGCGTCTCTTCCACATAGGCCGGCCCCCAGACTTCCTGCAGAAGCTGCTGATGGGTGATGACCTTGCCGGGGTGCGAGGCCAGGATTTTCAACAGGTCATACTCCTTGCGCGACAGTTTCACGGGCGTGCCGCCCAGGGTGATCAGGCGCTTGCCGAGATCGATGGAGATGTCCCCCACGGCCACGACGGCGCCGCCGCCCTCGTTGCCTTCGCCGCGGCCCTGGCGCAAGGCCGCGCGCATGCGGGCCAGCAACTCGCCCATGCTGAAGGGTTTGGTGACGTAGTCGTTGGCGCCGCGGTCCAGGGCTTCGATCTTGTCGGCATCGTCGGAACGGATCGACAGCACGATAATGGGAATCTCCGACCACTCGCGCACCAGCTTGATCACGTCCAGGCCGTCCATGTCGGGCAAGCCGAGGTCGAGAATCAGCAGGTCGGGTTTTTGCGTCGTGCAGGCCTTCACGGCCTCCTTGCCGTTCTCGGCCTCCAGCACCGTGTAATCATGGGATTGCAGGCTCGCGCGCAGGAACCGGCGAATCTGCGGTTCGTCGTCGACGACCAGCACGCGTGGCCCTGTTTGTGCGGAAGCTGTCATCGTCAAACCTCGGCAATCGCCGCCACATCGGGCGTGCGGATGGGCAGGCGAATGCGAATGGTGGTACCGCGCCCCATGCCTTCGCTCAAGGCTTCAATGCTGCCGCCGTGGGCTTCGATGATGCCTTTGCAAATGGCCAGGCCTAAACCCGTGCCCGGCACGGTGCGGTCGCGGCGTTTGGTGCGGTAGAATTTGTCGAACACCGCGCCCAGGTCTTCCGGCGCGATGCCGCTGCCCTGGTCGGCCACGTCGATCACCACGTCACCGCCGATCTTGCGGGCCGTGATCTGAATATCGCTCTCGGCGGGTGCGTATTTGGCGGCGTTGTCGAGCACGTTCACCAAGACGCTTTCCATCAGCACGAAATCCACCTGCACCAGCGGCAGCACGTCGGCGATATCGGCGTAAATCTCGTGATTGCGCAGCCGGCGGTGCGCCGCGTCCAGCGACGTCGAAATCAGATCCTCGACGTCGGCCCACTGCATGCGCGGCACCAGGGCTCCGGATTCCAGGCGCGTCATTTGCATAACGTTTTTCACGAAACGGCCGAGCCGTTCGGCTTCCTCAAGAATGGTCGTCAGCAGTTCCTGGGTGACGTCGGCCGTATAGGTTTGTCCATAAGACAGCAGGCTTGAGGCCGAGCCGATGATCGACGCCAACGGCGTGCCGAAATCGTGGGAGATGGCCGATAGCAGCGCCGATCTCAGGCCTTCGGTTTGCGAGACGATGCGCGCGGTTTCCAATTCCTGTTTGCGCAAGGTGTGTTCCACGGCCAGCGCGGCGAGGCGGCAGATCGAGCCGATCACACGGCGAAACCCCGCCGAGTTCACCATCTGCGGCGCGACGCCCTTCAGCGCCAATACGGCGACCGTGGTGTCGGCGGTCGCCAGCGGCTGAAAGGTCGCATCCATATCGGCGAACGTGGCGAACCCCCGGCCGGCGGATGCCCCATGGCTGAAGGACCAGCGCGCGGCTTCGATCTCGTCTTGCGTCAACGTGGCTTGCGGCGGGTAGGCCGCTTGCAGCGCCGAGGCCTTGGCGCGCACGGAGGCCAGCGCCACCGCTTCCTTGCCGCCGGTGAAAGGCGCCAGCAGTACGGTGTCGCAATCGAAGATGTCGTTGCACTGCTGCACGATGGCGCGGAAGATCGCGGCCGTGTCGCCGGCAATGGCGATGTCGCGCGTCAGTTGGAAAAGCGCGCGGGCCTCGCGGGCTTGGCGCTGTGCGCGGCTGGCCTGGCGCCGCAAACCGCTGGACAGATTGCTGGTGATCGCGGCCACCAGCAGGAAGACAATCAGCAGCAGAACGTCTTCGGTGCTTAAGTTCAGCGTGTAGCTGGACGTACTGAAAAAGTAACTGAACAGTCCAACACTCAGCAGCGTCGTAAAGGCCGCGGCCGCCATGCCGTAAGCGTTGGCGCTGTAGACCACGGCGATCAGGAACAAAGGCGCGAGACTCTGCGCGGGCACGATACCCATCAGCCATTTCACCAGGATGGCCACCAGCGATACGGCGAAGGCGCTCAAGATATAGGCATGGTACCAGGGACGTTGTTCGTCCAGCCGCCACGCCAACCCCAGGATCGGCGCGCTGGGGCGATCCTGCGTCGGGTCGGAAATTACTTCGATATTCTGCGCGCGCGCGGCTTTCTCGATGCGCGCCGTCGCCGTACCCGGCAGGCCGGGACGCAGCGCCATGCCTTTGCGCGGGCCCAGCACCACCGCTTTCGGTGTGCGCACATTCCATGCGGCGACAATGCCGTCGAGGTCCGCCGCGGTTTTCCACGACACCAGCGTAATGCCCCAGCGCTCGGCGAAGGCCGTCAAATCCTCGGCTGTGGTGTAGCCCATGAGTTGCGCCCAGCCGGGCGGCACTTTGCGCACGGCCAGCGTGAGATTAAGATCGCGCTCCTGCGCCATCCACAGGGCTTCGCGCGCGAACTGATCCAGATCCGCCGTGGGGCTCGCCAGCGCCAGCAGATGCGGCGCGCGGGAGACAGCCGGTGATGCGGAAGACGCCATGCGAGTATCGACGCTTAAGGTGAAAGGAAACCGCGGCCATTATGGCCGGTTCGTCCACCCGAGTAACGCCCCATATCGCGCTTGGTTGCCGTCAGGCGCGGGCGCGCGTCGCCAAACCGGCTCCTAAACTCAACACAAAGAGCAGCGCCGCCGTCACAACGATTGAAGGGCCTGACGGCGTATCCCAGGTCAAAGACGCGGCGACGCCGCCGGCTACGGCGATGCCGCCCAGCACGACCGTTATCACGGCCATGCTTTCCGGACTTCCGGCAAACCGCCGGGCGGCGGCGGGCGGGATGATGAGCAGGGCGGTGACCAGCAGAATCCCCACGATCTTCATGGCTACGGCGACGGTCAGCGCCATCAGCACCATGAATGTCAGGCGCACGGACAGCCGGGCGACGCCTTCGGCCACGGCCATATCCTGATGCACGGTCAGCGCGATCAGCGGCCGCCAAATCGCCGCCAGGACGCCCAGCAGAACCGCGCCGCCGCCGTATATCCATGCGAGGTCTGTACGCGTGACGGCCAGGATGTCGCCGAACAAATATCCCATGAGGTCGAAGCGCACCTGATCCATGAAGCTCACGACAATCAGGCCGACCGACAGCGCGGCATGGGACAGGATGCCAAGCAAGGTGTCGGAGGGCAGGCGGTGCTGGTGCTGAAGCGCGAGCAGCAGAAGGCTGATCATCACACCCGTGGCGATGATCCCGACCGTGGGGTCGATGCCGATCATGATCCCCAGCGCCACACCCATCAGGCCCGCGTGCGACAGGGTGTCGCCGAAATAGGCCATGCGCCGCCAGACCACGAAACATCCCAGCGGTCCGGCGACCATGGCGACGCCAAGACCGGCGATCACCGCGCGCACGACAAAGTTATCTAAGGAAAGGTCCATGCTCAGCGTGTGTGATAATGGTCGTGGGAATGATCATGGCCGCAATCATGGGCGACGCTGCCGTCCGGCGCGTGGCTGTGATCGTGGGCGTGCGGGTAGATCGCCAGCGTTGTGGCGGCGGCAGGGCCGAATAGTTTTTGAAACTCCTTATCGTGGCTGATGTCGGACGGGTGGCCGGAACAGCAGATATGGCCGTTGAGGCAATACACCTGGTCCGTCGCCGCCATCACCACATGCAGGTCGTGGGATACCATCAGCACGCCGCAGCCGATGTCGTCGCGCAGGCGCGCGATGATCTGGTAAATCTCCACCGCGCCGGCGGTATCGACGTTCTGGGTGGGTTCATCCAACACCAGAAGATCAGGACGGCGCAGCACGGCGCGCGCCAGCATGACCCGCTGCCATTCGCCGCCCGACAGCGTATGCACGCTGGCGTCCATGAGGTGCGGCACGCCCACGTCGGCGAGAAGTGCGCGCAGTTGCGCCTCGGCCGCCGCTTGCGTCAGCGTCAAAAAACGCCGCACCGACAGCGGCAGGCTGTGATCCGGGATGATCTTCTGCGGCTGATACCCGATCTTCAGTTCCGGCGCGCGGATGACGTCGCCTTCATCCAGGCGTTCCAAACCCAGCGCGGCTTTGATCAACGTAGATTTGCCGGCGCCGTTGGGGCCGACCAGCGTCACGATCTGGCCGCGTTCGACGTGCATGTCCACATGATCGAGGATGCGCCGTCCGCCCCGTGTCACGGTGCCGCCGCGCACGGTGAGTAAAGATGTCCCCGCCATTTACGCCGCCCGGCAATGCGGGCAGGTGCCGCTGATCTCGACAATCTGGCTGTCGATGGTGAAGCCGCGTTCGCTCACCGCCTGGGTCAACGCGCGCTTCAACGGCGCGCTTTCCAGTTCAGCCGTGGTGCCGCACGAATGGCAGATCAGGAACTGCGCGGCGTGGTGCTCTTCGCCCATGTGCGCGCAACCGATGAAGGCGTTCAGGCTGGCGATGCGATGCACCAGTCCGTTCTCCATCAGGAAATCGAGCGCGCGGTACACCGCCATGGGCGCGGTCTTGCCGCCGTTTTCATTCAGGTGCGACAGGATGTCGTAAGCGCCCACCGGCACATGGCTTTGCCACACCGTCTCCAGCACATCGCGGCGGATTTCGGTCAGCCGGCTCTTGCGCGCGGCGCACACCGCTTCGGCCTTGCGTAAGGCATCGGCGGTGCAGCGGGCGTGGTTGTGCCCGGGTTTGGGAAAAGCGTGGACTTGGCTCATGCGCTTCCATCTTGTATATGTTATAACATCACATTATACCTGCGGCCTCAGCCGGGCAAGATGCCGGTTTTATCTGGAGTTGGGCCATGCGCCGCCTGCGAGGCGTGATCATGTGCTGCATATTGCTATGGAACGGCGCGGCGGTGGCCGGCGCGCCGCGTGTTGTCGCGTCCATCAAGCCCGTGCAGTCGCTGGTGGCCGGCGTCATGGACGGCATTGCCGCGCCCGAAGTCCTGATCAAAGGCGGCGGCTCGCTGCACGCTTATACATTGCGTCCTTCGGAAGCCGAGGCCCTGAACCACGCCGACATCGTGTTCTGGGTCGGCCCCGGCTTCGAGACATTCCTCGCCAAACCGCTCGCCGCGCTCGCGGCCAAAGCTCAGGCGGTTGTTTTGGCCGACGCGCCGGGTGTGACCGTGCTGCTGGCCCGCACCGGCGGCGTCTGGGCGACGGCTGAGCATGCGCACGCCGGCGGTCGTATGGACGGCCACCTGTGGCTCAGCCCCGCCAACAGCAAAGCCATGGTCACGGCCATCGCGCGCGTGTTGAGCGCCCGCGATCCCGCCAATGCCGCGCGTTATGATGCCAATGCCGGCGTCGTCATCGGCAAGCTCAATGCCCTCGACGCCGAGCTGCACAAAAAACTCGCCCGTGTGAAAGAAAAACCCTTCGTGGTCTTTCACGATGCCTATCAATATTTCGAGGCCAGTTATGGCCTCAACGCTGCCGGCTCCCTCACGGTGACGCCGGACCGCGCGCCTGGCGCGCGCCGCGTCGCCGAAATCAAGGACAAGGTCAACAGCCTGGGCCGCACCTGCATTTTCTCCGAACCGCAGTTTGAACCCAAGCTGGTGCAAACCGTCGTCGGCGAAACCCGCGCCAAAACCGGCGTGTTGGACCCCGAAGGCAGCACGCTGGCGCAGGGCCCGGACATGCACCTCACGCTGATGCGTAAATTGGCCGACGGCCTCGTGGAATGTCTGAGCGCGCCATGATGCTGCGGGCCCTCAAACAGTCGCGCTTCTGGCCCATCGCCCTCGCGCTGCTGATGGCGGCGCAACTGGCGCTCGCCTTCCATGGCGTCGAGCACAAATACGAATTCGTGGCGCCTATCGGCGACGGCTGCGCGCTCTGCCACGTCGCGTCCGTCATGGCGCCGGGTCCGTCGGCGGGCCCCATCGCCGCGCCCACGTTCCATGAGTTGGCGCAAATTGCGCCGCTCGCCGCCGCGCCGCCGCGCATTCTTCCGTCTCCCGCTGGTTTCCGATCCCGCGCACCGCCCGCCGTCGTCTCCGTCTGACGCGCAATCCGGCTTTCACCTGTTGAAGGTGGCGCCGCGTATCTATTCCTTTTCCGGAGACACCCATGTTCCGTTCAAAGCCCTGTGTCGCTGCGGCGATGACCGCAGCCGTCGCGCTATATGCGTCTCATGCCATCGCCGACGAAACTGATATCGATCAGGTCGTCACCACCGCCGCGCCTTTCGCCCACAACGCTGACTCTTTCGCCACCATCGTCGGCCAGGTGAGTCGCGATCAAATCCTGCGCAGCGGCGGCGCCAATCTCGCCGACGTGCTGGGCGAGGTGCCCGGCGTCACCGGCTCCAGTTTTGCTTCAGGCGCCAGCCGCCCGGTCATCCGCGGCTTCGACGCCAACCGCGTCCGTGTCCTTGAAAACGGCGTCGGCAGTTTCGACGTATCCGACGTTGGCCCCGACCACGGCGTGCCGATTGATCCGCTTTCGGCGCAGAAGGTCGAGGTGGTGCGCGGCGCGGCGACGCTCAGATACGGCAGCCAGGCCATCGGCGGCGTGGTCAACGCTATCAACAACCGCGTGCCCTTGGAAATGCCCGGCAAGCCCATCACCGGCGAAATCAGCGGCAGCACCGGCACCGCGGCCAACAGCCGCCAGGGCTCGGCGATGGTCGATACCAAGGCGGGTCCATTCGCCTTCCACGCCGATGGTTTCATCCGCCACACCGGCGACTACGGCACGCCGCTGGGTCCGCAAACCAATTCTTTTTTCCGCGGCAACGGCGCGTCCTTCGGCAGTTCCTATTTCTTCGGCGACAGCCGCCTCGGCGCGGCGGTCGTGCATTACGATGCCAAATACGGCATCCCCGCCGGCGATACGTTCATTGATATGAGGCAGACCAAGGGTCTCTTCGGCTCGTCCTTCGCGGTTGATGCCGGCGCGCTGACCACGCTGAACATTGACGGCGGTTACGCCGACTATAAGCACAGCGAAAAAGATCCGGCGGCGGGCAACGCCATCCTGTCCACCTTCATCGATAAGGAATGGGACAGCCGCGCCGAGGCATTGTTCAGCGTCCTGGGACCATTCTCCGACACCGCCCTGGGCGTGCAGGTGACGCGGAAGGATTTCTCGGCCTTGGGCGAGGGCGCCGATTATCTCCTGCCCACCACGACCAAAAGCTTCGCGGGGTTCGCTTTCACCGAGGTGCCGTTGCTCGCCAATCTGCATCTCGAATTGGGCGGCCGCGTTGAACATGTTGATATCGACGGCACGCCGGTATCGAATATCGCCGTCAGTCGCGGCTTTACGCCGGTCAGCGGTTCTGCCGGGTTGGTCTATGAATCGTCCGCGGCGCTGAAGTTCGGCCTGACCCTGGCCAGCGCCGCCCGCGCGCCGGGACAGACCGAGTTATTCGCGCGCGGTCCCCACGACGGCCCTGCGACTTTTGAGACGGGCGATCCCACACTTAAGATGGAACGCGCCAATTCCATCGAAGGCACCGTGCGTGTGCGCACGTCCCGCGTCGAGTTCGAAGGCGCGGCCTGGGGCGCCAAGTTCAACAACTACATTTTTGGGCGGCTCACCGGTAACACCTGCGACGAGGACGGTGCTTGCGCATCCGGCGGTGGCGATCTGAAAGAACTTCTTTTCGAACAGCGTGACGCCGCGTTCTGGGGCCTTGAAGGCAAGGCCACCATCACGATCGCCGAGACGTCGGCGGGCGCCGTCGGCGGCCTGGTGCTGGCGGACTACGTGCGGGCGACGTTGGATGGTGCGGGCAACGTGCCGCGCATTCCGCCCTATCACGTCGGCGGTGGGCTGGCCTGGAACAGCCCGAAATTCGACGCCAGCTTCCTGCTGAAATACGCCGGCGCGCAGAACAACGTCGCCTTCGCCGAAACCCCGACCAAGGGTTTCGCGTCGCTGGATGCGCAAATGGCCTGGCGTCCGCTCGAACGCAATCCGCTGATCGAGTTGTCGCTCGTCGCGCGCAATCTCACCGACCGCGTGCAGCGCAACGCTGTCGCTCTCAATAAAGATGATGTGGTGCTGCAAGGGCGTGACGTGCGCGTCGTCGTGCGCGCGGCTTTCTAACGGCGTGCGGGCAGTCAGGTTTTCACCGGCTGCCCGCCGCGCACGACATCGCCGCCCCGGCTTTGCAGGCGGAAGCTGCGTCCGAAGCGCGTGAACGTCAGCGCGTGGTCCGGTCCTTCGCCCACGGCGCGGTAGCGGCGCGCGAACTCTTCCGGCGTCACGTCGTCCGGCAGGTGGCACAGTGCATTGAAGTCCTTGCGCGTGCGTCGGGGGGCGCTCCACGTATGCGTGGTATGGGTCAGCGGTGTCTGCAAATCCGTGAGCCGCTTGGCGCTGCGCTCCAGCAGCGTCATCAACGCCGTGAAGCTGGCGGTATCCAAGCCGAGGCGATCCCAGCCTTGCGCAATCGGAAACTCGGCCACCGCGACAATCGGACCGGCGTCGATCTCCGCCGTCATCTCGTGCAGCGTGACGCCGAAGTCGCCCGCGCCGTCATAGAGCGCGAAAACCGACGGGAAAATACCGGGATAAGCCGGCGGACCGGGGTGGAAGTTGTAGGCGCCGGCGCCCACGCGCGCGAGCAGCGCGGGCGGGACGATTACGCCCGATCCGAAAGACACGATCCGCACGGGAGCCGCACCGTCGAGTCCGCTTTCCAGGTCCGCCAATGTCGCCGCGATGCGCACATCCAAATCAGGCGCAGCGGCGCGCAAAGGGGCCGCGACCACGTCGGCAAAGCCGTATTCGGTGAGCAGAATGAGGCGCGTCAAAACGTCGTCCTTTCAGGCATTTGCCTCTTGAAATGTGGTAGCCCGCACACTATTACACCCTCGTAAACAGGACTATTTTAGTCCCACATATCCGGGGCGGGTGGTATACTGCCGGTCCAGGTGATTAAAAATGTTTAAAGTCAATAAGTTAACAGACTATGCGACGGTGGTGCTGATCGAGATCGCCCAGAGCAATGTGGTGCGGTCCAGCCAGCATTTTTCCGAGCGCACCGGTATTCCCCTGCCGACGGTCGCCAAAATCATGAAAAGCCTAAACAAGGCTGGACTGGTCGTATCCCAGCGCGGGGCCGGCGGCGGTTATGTCCTGGGCCGCAAGCCCGCCGACATCAGCGTGGCCGATGTCATCCAGGCCGTCGAAGGCCCTATTGCGCTGACCGCATGCGCCGATACGTCGGACGAGCATTGCGGCATCGAGAGCGTGTGCCCGGCGCAAGGCAAATGGAACAAGGTCAATCAGGCCGTGCGCAGCGCGCTGACGGAAGTGACGCTCGCCGACATGGTGGAAGACGTGGCGACCTTCGGGCGCAAACCGGCTGCGGCGGCGTTCGACGCCGTTGCGATGAAGTAGGAGCCCCCATGGCCGTGACCCGCGAAACCGCAGCCGCCGTGAAGGATGTCGAGCAGTACAAGTACGGCTTCGTCACCGACATTGAATCCGATATGGCCCCAAAGGGCCTCAGCGAAGACATCGTCCGCTTCATCTCGGCCAAGAAGAACGAACCCGAATGGATGCTGGAATGGCGTTTGAAGGCCTATCGCCACTGGCTGACGCTGGCCGATGAAGAGCCGGACTGGGCGAAGCTCCATTTCCCCAAGATCAACTATCAGGACTCTTATTATTACGCCGCGCCCAAGCAGCAGGCGAAATTAGAGAGCCTTGATGAGGTCGATCCCAAGCTGTTGGAAACCTACAAGAAGCTCGGCATTCCCTTGTTGGAACAGCAGATGCTCGCGGGGGTCGCCGTGGACGCGGTGTTCGACAGC
>JAIEMI010000105.1 GCA_019752235.1 Rhodospirillaceae bacterium | reverse complement strand
AAAAACACTGACGGGCAGGCCAATCTCGGCCTGATCGAGAACGGCCACGTACCGTGCGATGATCCCGGCCTTCTCCATGATTTTGATTCGCCGCAAGCACGGCGAAGGCGACAGGCCCGCGAGCACTGAAATCTCCGCGAGGCTCATGCGGCCGTCTTTCTGCAGCGCACCCAGTATCTTTTTATCGATAGCGTCCAGTTGTTGCATCTCCTGCTCTCGCAATGCCTGAATATTGGCAAAATATGCCAAATTTATCAAATATATTCGCATGAATAGGCAGCCTTTGCTACTGCAAGGCGCACATACTGCCTACATCTCGAAGCTTCGGTCGGGCAGGTTGGAGATGAGTGCGATACTTTCAGACAACGACATGGCCTGTTTGCGGGCGCTGGAGAAGAAGGTGCTCTGGCTCGCCAGCTGGATGATCCATAACGCCAACCATCTGCGCGACACCGGCGACGGCGTCAAAGTCGGCGGCCATCAAGCCTCGTCGGCATCCTTGGCCGCGATTATGACGGCGCTTTATTTCCATGTGCTGCGTCCCGAGGACCGCGTCGCGGTCAAACCTCACGCCAGCCCCAACTACCACGCCATTCAATACCTGCTGGGCCGCCAGACGCGGGAAAAGCTCGAAGCCTTCCGCGGCTATAAAGGCGCGCAAAGCTATCCCTCGCGCACCAAGGATACCGACGACGTGGACTTTTCCACCGGTTCGGTAGGCCTCGGCGTCGCACAGACGCTGTTTTCCTCGCTTGTGCAGGATTACGTCCATGCGCACGGATGGCGGGCGGACCGGCAAAAGGGCCGCATGGTCGCGCTCATCGGTGACGCCGAGCTTGATGAAGGCAATATCTTCGAAGCGATTCTGGAAGGCTGGAAGCAAGGGCTGCGCAATTGCTGGTGGATCATCGATTATAACCGCCAAAGCCTCGATGCCGTCGTACGCGAAGGTCTATGGGCGCGATATGAAGCCCTGTTCCGCGACTTCGGCTGGGACGTCGTCGTGCTCAAATACGGCAAGCTGCTGCAAGCGGCGTTTGAGAAACCCGGCGGTGCGGAACTGCGGACTTGGATCGACAGTTGTCCCAATGCCGTCTACTCGGCGCTGGTGTTTCAAGGCGGAGCGGCGTGGCGCAAACGCCTGAATGCCGATTTTCCGGCGGGTGCGGCGGCGGCCGGCCTTGTCGGCACCTATACCGACGATGAGCTCGCCCGCCTGATGACCAACCTCGCCGGTCATGATCTGCCGACACTGCTGGAGACCTTCAACAGCATCGGCCACGACCGGCCGGTCTGCTTCATCTGCTACACGATCAAGGGTTACGGCCTGCCCCTGGCGGGTCACAAAGATAATCACGCCGGCCTTCTGTCGCCGCCGCAGATGGAAAAACTGCGCGCCGACATGGCGATTCGCCCCGGTCATGAGTGGGATCGGCGCGAAGGTCTCGACCTTCCGGCGGCGCAGTTGACCGCGTTCCTCGACCGCACGCCCTTTGTCTCCTCTGGGCCGCGCCAGCACAGTGCGCCGGCCTTCGATACCCCCGATGACATTGCCTTGACGATTCCGGATATCATGTCCACGCAGCAGGGCTTCGGCGCCGTCCTTAATGAGATCGGGCGTCAAGACACGCCCTTTGCCAAACGAATCGTCACAACGTCGCCCGACGTTACGGTCTCCACCAACCTTGGGGCCTGGGTAAACCGGCGCGGCCTGTTCGGGCGCGAAGCAAAGGGCGATGTGTTCAAGGATGAGCGCGTGCCTTCGACCTTCACCTGGTCTTTTTCTCCGCAGGGTCAGCACATCGAACTCGGTATCGCGGAATCGAACCTGTTCATTCTCCTTTCGGCGCTGGGTTTGTCGCACAGCATCAACGGCGAACGGCTTTTACCCATCGGCACGCTCTACGATCCGTTCATCGCCCGCGGGCTCGATGCCATGAATTACGCGTGTTATCAGGACGCCCGCTTTATTCTCGCGGCCACGCCTTCGGGCGTCAGTCTGGCGCCCGAAGGCGGCGCCCACCAATCCATCGGCACGCCGCTCATTGGTTTGGCCCAGCCGGGGTTGACCTCCTTCGAGCCGGCCTATGTCGATGAATTGAAGGTCATGCTGCTGTGGGCTTTTGCCCACATCCAGAAACACGGCGGCGGCGACGTATCCGCAAATGGGTTGAATGACGCGGGCGGCGGGTCGGTTTATCTCCGCCTCTCCACGCGTCCGCTCGAACAGCCCAAACGCGAGATGTCCGATGATCTCAGGCGCGGCATTCTGGATGGCGCTTACTGGGTGCGCCGTCCCGGCCCCAACTGCGAAGTGGTCGTGGCCTATGCCGGCGTTATCGCGCCCGAGGCCGTCAAGGCCGTCGGCATGATGGCTGAAGACCGGCGTGATGTGGGCTTGCTCGCCATTACGTCCGCCGATCGGCTGTATGCCGGTTGGACGGCGGCGCAGCGCGCGCGCGAACAGGGTCTGGTGCACGCCCGCGCGCATATCGAGCGGCTGATGGATGACGTCTCGGGTCACTGCGGCCTTGTGACGGCGATCGACGGCCATCCCGCCACGCTCGGCTGGCTGGGCGCGGTGCGGGGACACCGGCTCAGGTCTCTCGGTGTGGATCAATTTGGCCAGACGGGATCCATCGCCGATGTCTATCGTCACTACGGCATCGATAGCGCCGCCATCGTGCGGGCCGCCCAGGCGCTCGCGGCCGGCCGGCCCATCCGCCATCTTTCCGCATTGGCGTGAATTTGCCTATAAAGGCCGCTCCACGCGGCGTTTATCCGGTAAATTCACCTCATGACGCGATTTTATCTTCCGCCCTTCGCGCCCGGCTCGGTTTCGCTGCGCGTCTATCTCCACGACGGCCTGCCGGCTGACGAGATCGTGCGGCATGAAGTGGCCCAGGCCAAACGCGCGGCCGAAGTGGGCTTCGACGGCATCATGATGGGCGAGCACCACGGCGGCTTTCCGGGTTATATCCCGAACCCGATCCAGGTGGCGGGCTGGATGCTGGAAGCCATGCCCGGCGGTTGGGCCGCGCCGGCGCCGTTGTTGTTGCCGCTGCGCCCCTGGGCCATGGCCGCGGAAGACATCGCGTGGCTGAGCGCACGCTTTCCGGGGCGCGTCGGTCTTGGCGTCGGCGCGGGTTCCTGGGAGCCTGACTTCACCATCATGGGGCAGCGGAAGGAAGGTTATCTCGACCGCTTCCTTGATGGCTTTGGGCATATTGCAAAAGCGCTGCGCGGTCAGGCCGACGGCGAACTGGCGAAGGATCCCGCCATCCTGCGTTGCGTGCAGCATCCGATTCCGATGCTCAGCGCCAGCACGAGTCCGAAAGGATGTCGCTTTGCCGCCGGTGTCGGCGCTGGCCTGTTGTTTGAGTCCATGACGCCCCCGCCGCGCCTCCGCGAACTCGCCAAGATCTATTACGACCACGGCGGGCCCGGTCCCATCGTGCTCATCCGCAAGGTGTGGGTGGGCGCGACGAACTTGGAGCGGCAGGAAAAGCAGCAGAATGTTTATCGCTCCTATGCCGACCAAAGTGTGACGCAGCACTGGACCGCCAACCAGGTCATCAACGGCACGGCCGATGAAATCGCGCACGGCCTCGCGCAAGCGGCGTTGGATGTGGGCGCCGATGCCATCAATCTGCGTATTCACGTGCCGGGCGTCGAGCCCGATGAAATCATGAGTCAGATCGACGGGCTTGGTCCCATGGTGGCAAAACTGCGCACGCTTTATCCTTGGAAGCGCTAAGCTTCGCCGTCGTTCTTCAGCAGAAGCGTGCCGTCCTTATCGCCGCTGAACAGCGCCATGAAGGTCTCGGGCAGGTTCTTGAACCCTTTCCGGATATCGGTCTTGTGCTTTAATTGGCCGGACTCTTTCCATTTGCGCAATTCGGCGACGATGGTATCGCGCTCGGCCATGAAGTCCGTGTACAGCATGCCCTGCAGCTTGACCGAATACACCACCATCCTCAGCATGTTGCGCGGACCCGGCGCCGGGTTCTTGTTGTCGTAACTGGAGATGGTGCCGCACAGCACCACGCGGCCGAATTTGGCCATCTGGTCGACCACGTCCTGCATAATCGGTCCGCCGACGTTGTCGAAGTAGATGTCCACGCCCTTGGGCGCCAGTTCTTTCACGCGCGCGGTGATGTTCTCGCTCTTGTAGTCGATGGCGGCGTCGATGCCGTAATCCCTGATTAATTTCGCGCACTTTTCCTTGCCGCCGGCGATGCCGATGACGCGCGCCCCGTTGATTTTGGCGATCTGTATGGCCGTCGACCCCACCGAGCCCGACGCGCCGGACACGATCACGGTTTCGCCCGCCTTCACCTGGCCGATCCGCATCATGCCGTAGTACGCCGTCTGCGTGTTCATGCCGTAGACGCTGGCATAGTCCACGGCGCTGATGCCGGCGGCGATGGGCGCGGACACGAAGCTGTTGGGGCGGACCACCGTGTAGTCCTCCCAATTGCCGGAGGCCACCAGCGCGCCAACCGGGAATTTCGGGTTGCTGGATTTCACCACGCGGCCCACGCCCGATCCGCCGATGGGCTGGTTGAGCTTCATGGGCGCCATATAGGCGTCCCCCAAGCCCGTGTCCGCGTGCATGCGGATGCGCTGCGAGGGCAGGGGTGTGAACACGATGTTGCGCACCAGAAGTTCGCCCTCTTTCAGGCTCGCTTTGTCGCCCAGGGGCTGTTCGCGGAAGGCGAAGTTCTTTTCGGAAATCGCGTCCTCGGCGTGGCTGGCCAGTACCCATTGGCGATTCATGGTGTTGGCGTCGATGACGGGCTCCGCCGCCGAGGCCGGGGTGAATATGCCGTTCAGTGCGCCGCTACTCGCCAGTACGCCCGCGCTCAAGGCGCCTTGCAGCATCACGCGCCGGCTAGAACCCGCGTTATGTTCTCTGTCGGTTGTCATGGCATCCTCCCGTCCGCCTACAGGGGAAGTGTCCGCCTCTCCGGGGGCCGCGGTCAAGCCGCGGTCCCGCGGCTGCCCGTGACCGTATGTATTGTTACATTCGCGTTCCCGGCTACAATGGGGCATGAGCGCGCCTTCCAAATTCAAAGGCCCCGCCGGCGGATGGGCTGCCCTGGCCGCCAGCGCCAAGCATCTGGTCGCCTCCGGCAATGTGCTGGGCGGCGCCAAGACGCTGCTCGACCTTAATCAGCCCGACGCCTTCGATTGCCCGGGCTGCGCCTGGGGCGACCCCAAGCACACGTCGTCCTTTGAGTTTTGTGAGAACGGCGTGAAAGCCGTGGCCTGGGAAGCGACGTCCAAGCGCTGCGGTCCCGAGGTGTTCGCGCGCCACTCCGTTACTTGGCTTATGGCCCAGGACGAATACACCCTGGAATCTTTCGGGCGGCTCACCCATCCCATGGTCTACAACCCGGCCACGGATCATTACG
Source organism: Rhodospirillaceae bacterium (assembly GCA_019752235.1). Classification (GTDB taxonomy): domain Bacteria; phylum Pseudomonadota; class Alphaproteobacteria; order Rhodospirillales; family Rhodospirillaceae; genus SHVO01. Next base: position 4,517 of record JAIEMI010000105.1, on the reverse strand, counting down.
AACCCATCACCTGGGACGATGCTTTCAAACTCATCGCGGCCGAGTTGAATGCATTGTCGTCGCCCGACGAAGCGCTGTTCTACACCTCCGGGCGCACCTCAAATGAAGCCGCGTTTCTGTGGCAGCTTTTTGTGCGCGAATTCGGCACCAACAATCTGCCGGACTGTTCCAACATGTGCCACGAGGCCTCGGGCGTGGCGCTGGGCGAGTCCATCGGCATCGGCAAGGGCACCGTGCTGCTGGAAGACATCAAGCTTGCCGACGCTATCTTTATCTTCGGCCAGAATCCCGGCACCAACCATCCGCGCATGCTGGGCGATCTGCGCGAGGCGGCGGAGCGCGGCGCCAAGATCGTCACCATCAATCCGCTGAAAGAACGCGGGCTCGAACGCTTCGCCCATCCCAAAAGCCCCAAGGACATGTTGATCGGCGGCGTCGCCATCACGCATCTCTATCTCCAACCCCAGATCGGCGGCGACCTCGCGCTCCTCAAAGGCATGATGAAGCTGATCATCGAGGCCGGCGCGCTCGACACGGATTTCATCGCGACGCATACCCACGGTTTCGAAGCTCTGAAAGCCGACCTTGCTAAGGAGAGCTGGGACCGCATCACCACGCAATCGGGCCTCACGCGCGAAGAAATTACCCATGCCGCGCAGATTTATATGAACGCCGAACGCGTCATCTGCACCTGGGCCATGGGCCTGACCCAGCACAAGAGTGCGGTGGAAACCATTCAGCAGATCATCAATCTGCTGCTCCTGCGCGGTAATATCGGGCGTCCTGGTACCGGCCCGTGTCCTGTGCGCGGCCACTCCAATGTCCAGGGCGACCGCACGATGGGCATCACTGAGCTGCCGCGCCCGGAATTTCTCGACAGCTTGAAGCGGGTTTTCGGGTTCGAGCCGCCGCGCCGGCCCGGCGTCAACACCGTCGAAGCCATCAAGGCCATGCATGAGGGAAAAGCAAAAGTGCTGCTCGCCATGGGCGGAAATTTCGCCGCGGCGTCGCCGGATTCCAATCTGACCTGGGCGGCGCTGCGCGCGCTCAATCTCACCGTCCACGTCTCCACCAAGCTCAACCGCAGCCATATCGTACATGGCCGGAAAGCGCTGATCCTGCCCGCGTTAGGCCGCACCGAAATCGACGTGCAGAAAACCGGCCGCCAGGCCATCACGGTCGAAGACTCCATGAGTATGGTGCATGCCTCGCAAGGCATGAACATCCCGGCCTCCACCGAACTGCGCTCGGAACCCTGGATCATTTCCGGCATCGCCCAGGCGACGCATCCCGACAGCCCCATTCCCTGGGCCGCCTTCCGCGACGACTACCGCCTCATCCGCGACAAGATCGAAGCCGTCTTTGCGGACTTCGAAAATTTCAACGATCGCATCGGCCGCGCCGGCGGCTTCTGGCTGGGCAACAGCGCCGCCGACCGCCGGTGGAAAACCGCCACCGGCAAGGCCAACTTCATCGCAACCCCGCTGCCCGCCGAGACCGAACGCGAGGCCGCGCAAAAACGCACCGCCGCGCGCGTCTTTACGCTCATGACCTTCCGGGCCCACGATCAGTACAACACCACGGTCTATGCCCTGAACGACCGCTATCGCGGTATCGAAGGCCGGCGGCGCGTGGTGTTCATGCATCCCGACGACATGGCCGCGCTCGGTTTTGTGGAGAATGAACCGCTCGACATCGCCACGGTCCATGCCGACAACCGCGTCCGTGTCGCGCCGGCTTTCGCCGTTGTGCCCTATGACATCCCGCGCGGCTGCATCGGCGCCTATTTCCCGGAAACGAATGTCCTCGTGCCGCTCGACAGCCACGGCCCGCGCTCCGGCACGCCCACCAATAAATCGATCCCCGTCACCTTGCGCAAATCGTCATGACGGCTGCGGCGGCCGTCGCATATTTACTGAAACACTACCCCACGCTGCCGCCGGAAAGCGCGCCGGTCTTTTTTCTCCTCTGCGCGCAGGATGATCTCACGATCCCGGGCATCGCCCGCCGTCTCGACATGCCCCAGTCCACGACAACACGCCTGCTGGCGCTGTTGTCCGAAGCGGGTCTGGCATCTCAATCCGCGCAAGGATCAAAGGCCGCGCGCTGGGCCTTGACGGTTCATGGGCGCGCGCTCGCGGAGAACTTATCCGGGTTGGAAGTCAATGCACCGGCGGCGCCGGGCAAGGATTAACGTCCTTCAGGACGTAAGGCGCGCGTCAGTGTCTCCTCCGAAACCCCTAGCCGTTGATCATCCTCAACCACGGTGGCGAGATCGCGCTGGCGAACCGTGCCGAAGGCGGCCTTCGGGTCACCGTTACCCTGCCCAAGGCCGCTATCAGCTAATGGGCTTTCTTCTGCTAGGATCACCCCAGGGAAATTTCTGGGGAGCTGCCTATGACCGCATCTGATCGGCGCTTGGCGGACCGCGTGGCCATCGTCACCGGCGGCGCGCGCGGTGTCGGCGCCGAAACCGTGAAGCTTTTGCATGCGCATGGCGCGCGTGTCGTCATTGCCGACGTCCGTGAAGAGGAAGGCCGCGCCCTTGCCGCGCAGCTGGGAAAGAACGCCGGCTTTTGCGCCGGCGATGTGAGCGTGGCGTCCGACTGGACCCGCTTTGTCGACGCGGCCCATGCCTTCGGCCCGGTCGCGATCCTCGTCAACAACGCCGCCGCGCTGGATGTCGCCGCCTTGGCGAATACCGACGAGAAAATGTTTGAACGCTTGTTCCGCATCAACCAGCTCGGGCCCTTCCTGGGCATCAAGGCGGTCATGGGCGATATGATCGCGGCGTCCGCTGGCAGCATTATCAATATCGGCTCCGTCGATGGTCTCGTCGCGCAGGATTTCGGCCTCTCGGCCTATGGCTCCACGAAATGGGCGGTGCGCGGATTAACCAAGATGGCCGCCATTGAACTGGGCCGCCACGGCATTCGCGTGAACTGCGTCAATCCGGACGGCGGCAATCCGCAGATGAGCGCGCCCTTTCTCGGCGATATGGACGCCAATGAAGCCATGGCCGGCCATGTGCATCAGATTCTCGAGCCGCCCCGGGGCATGCCGCGCAACAGGCGCATGCAAGATATCGCCAATATGGTGCTGTTCCTGGCGTCCGACGAAAGCGTCGGCTGCACGGGCGGGGATTTTCCGGTCGACGGCGGTTATTCGGCGGGCCGCCGCTTTACCTGATGAAGATGCGGTAACGTGTGGCCACGCGCGCGGACCACAACCACCGCTGTCTGGATGCGTACAGTAGAATCATGGGTAGATACCGTCCTCCACACAACAAAAAGGGGACGCCACCATGGGTCTTCAAGCCGCCGCCGTGCGTTGTCGGGCCTGTCAGCTCCAGATCTGCAAAAGCCGCGTGCAGGGCCCCCACGCTGGGCTGACGGAAGTCAAAACCGACGAATCGCATCCGGGGCGCGAGACGTTCTTCAGCTGCCAGGCCTGCGGCATCACGCTCATTAACTCCACGGACCTTGCGAAACAGGGCTGGCGGCAGGCCCCCACGACGCCGGCCGTCACGCAGCTTCATAAGCAGCGCGCCGCCGCGCACGCCTGATTCACGCGTTGCCCCGCCGGACACACTCTCCTAACATCTTCTTCTTGAAGATGGAGTGTGCCTCCCGTGCCAGGTTTGTTGGATGCCCGCCGTATTGCTCTCGCCGAATCGCGCGAGCTGGATTTGCTTGCCGGGATGCTGGAACGCGAGGGCGCAACGGTGCTGCGCTGTCCGCTGGTCTCCATCAAAGATGCGCCCGACGCCGCGCCGGTCGAGGCTTGGCTGAAGCGCGTCATCGCCGGAAGCTGCGACGACATCATCCTCTACACCGGCGAGGGTCTGCGGCGTCTGCTGGGTTTCGCGGATCGCGCCGGCGCACGGCAGGATTTCATCGCCGCGCTCATGAACGTGCGCAAGATCACGCGTGGGCCCAAGCCGGTGAAGGCCTTGCGCGAAGCGGGCCTTGAACCGGATCTCACCGCCGCCGCGCCCACCACCGACGGTCTTATCGAATCTCTCGGTAAGGAAGATCTGAAAGGCCGCAAGATCGGCCTGCAAATCTACGGTCAGGATCCCAACACGCAGATGGTGGATTTTCTGATCTCCAAGGGCGCGCGGGTTGATATCGTCGCGCCTTATATATATGCCTCCGAAGCCGAAGACGCCGAGGTCGCGGCCTGTATCCGCAAAATGGCGGACGGTGAGGTCGACGTCATCGCCTTCACCAGTTCGCCGCAGATCAGGCGTCTGGAAGATGTCGCCAAAACCGCCAACCTCGTCGCCGAATTGAAACAGGCTTACGCGCGCACAAAGGTTGCCGCCGTCGGCCCTATCGTCGCGGCGGAGTTGGAAAAGCGCGGCGTCCATGCCGACGCCATGCCTGAATCCACCTTCACCATGAAACCCCTGGTGAAGTCCATCGCACGCCTGCTGGCGAAACATCCCGTCGACCCGCTGGTGCGCCGCGCGGCGAGCTCGCTTGAGCGACGCCGGACCGATGCGGCCGTCGCGG
>JAIEMI010000084.1 GCA_019752235.1 Rhodospirillaceae bacterium | reverse complement strand
TTCTTCGCCATCGGCACCAACGACCTGACGCAATACGCCCTCGCCATCGACCGTTCCGACGAACAGGTGGCCTATCTATACAATCCGCTGCACCCGGCGGTGCTGCGCCTGATCCAGTTTTCGGCCGAAGCCGCCTCCGCGTCGGGTATTCCCGTCTCGGTCTGCGGCGAAATGGCCGGCGACGAGCGCATGACGCCCCTGTTACTGGGCTTCGGCATCACCGATTTGTCCATGGCCTCGTCCAGCCTGCCGCGCATTAAAAAGCGCATCCTGGACCTGAACCTGTCGGTCATCAGCGGGCGGGTGCGCCGGATCACATCCGAGTCCGATCCGGTCAAGGTGAAGTCCCTGGTCGACTATATCGGCAGGGCCTAACGGTGTTTTAAGCGCTTATTAAGCCTTGGAACATTGCTCAAACGCGCCCCGGCTGCTATACGGCGCGCCAGCATTTCTGGCCCTTTTGGCCTTATTCCCTTTCGGAAAATGGAGATAGACGACGATGAGCGATTATTTAGTGAAAGACATCGGCCTTGCCGACTGGGGCCGCAAGGAACTCGCCATCGCCGAGACCGAAATGCCGGGCCTGATGGCGCTGCGCGCCGAGTTCGGCAAGAAGCAGCCGCTGAAGGGCGCGCGCGTCGCCGGCTCGCTGCACATGACCATTCAGACCGGCGTGCTGATCGAAACCCTGAAGCACCTCGGCGCCGATGTCCGTTGGGCCTCGTGCAACATCTTCTCGACCCAGGATCAGGCCGCCGCCGCCATCGCCAAGGCCGGCACGCCGGTGTTCGCCGTGAAGGGTGAAACCCTGGAGGAATATTGGGACTACACCCACAAAATTTTCGAATGGGGCGACGGCGGCACGCCGAACATGATCCTCGACGACGGCGGCGACGCCACGCTGCTGATCGTGCTGGGCTCGGAAGCTGAAAAGAATCCCGCGCTGATCGCCAAGCCGACCAACGAAGAAGAAACCGTCCTGTTCGCCGCCATCGCCAAGCGCAATAAGGCGCAGCCCGGCTGGTACGCGAAAGTGCTCGCCAACATCAAGGGCGTGTCGGAAGAAACCACCACCGGCGTGCATCGCCTGTACCAGATGGCCAAGGACGGCCGCCTGCACTTCCCCGCCATCAACGTCAACGACAGCGTGACGAAGTCGAAGTTCGACAACATCTACGGCTGCCGCGAGAGCTTGGTGGACGGCATCCGCCGCGCCACCGACGTGATGATGGCCGGCAAGGTCGCCATGGTCGCCGGCTACGGCGACGTCGGCAAGGGTTCGGCCGCCTCGCTGCGCCAGGCCGGCTGCCGCGTGATGGTGTCGGAAATCGACCCGATCAACGCGCTCCAGGCCGCCATGGAAGGCTACGAAGTGACGACCATGGAAGACGCCGCGCCGCGCGCCGACATCTTCGTGACCGCCACCGGCAACCTCGACGTCATCACCGTCGACCACATGCGCAACATGAAAGACCGCGCCATCGTCTGCAACATCGGCCACTTCGACACCGAGATCCAGACCGAGGCCTTGAAGAACTTCAAGTGGCACAACGTGAAGCCGCAGGTGGACGAAGTCGAGTTCCCCGACGGCAAGCGCATCCTGCTGCTGGCCGAAGGCCGCCTGGTGAACCTCGGCTGCGCCACCGGCCACCCCAGCTTCGTCATGAGCGCCTCGTTCTCGAACCAGGTTCTGGCCCAGATCGAGCTGTGGACCAACAACAGCAAGTACCAAAAGCAGGTCTACGTGCTGCCCAAGCACCTGGACGAGAAGGTCGCCGAGCTTCACCTGGCCAAGGTCGGCGCCAAGCTGACCAAGCTGTCGGCCAAACAGGCGGCTTACATTAACGTTCCGGTCGCCGGTCCCTATAAGCCGGAGACTTACCGCTACTAAGGGCATTAATCGCCTGTAGTTCTTTGCGGCCTGAGTCCGAAGGGTTAGAATCGGGCTCAGGCCGTAAGTGTTTTTAGGGGATGCGGTGCCCACCGGGATGACGGAACTGCTGACAGCGCCGGTGATAACCGGGCTGGTCGCCTTTGTGGTGCTGGTGCCCCCGGCGGCCTGGGCCTTGTGGCGGCAGCATCAGCATTGGCGCAAGGCCGAACGCGCCGCCGCCCAGGCCGAATACACCCGCGCCGCCGTCCAAGCCGCGCTGGAAACCGCGCCCGAGGGCTATTTCGCCTGGTTCCACCAGCCCATCGCCGCCGATGACGACGACCCCGGCGCCGTCCCCGCGTTCAAGGACGGCGGCTATTGCTCGCGCCGCCTCGCCGTTCTCCTGGATCTCTTCCGGGGCATGGAAGCGAATTTCAGCGAAGTCGCCGACGGCTTCGACCCCGGTTCGCGCGCGACGTTGCAAGACGCCATCGGCGCCTTGCGCGACGGCGGCACCGGCTTCCAGCTGGACCTGACCCATACCGGCACGGGCCGTCGCATCCAGGCGCGCGGCGTGCGCGCCGTCGACGACCAGGGCCGCGCCATGGCCGACGTCGTGTGGATGAGCGACGTCACCGAAGGCGTCGCCGCCGTCGATACGCTGACCGAGGAAACCACCGCCCTCACCCGCGAACGCAACTTGCTCCGGGCGGCTCTCGACGGCATCGCCGACCCGGTCTGGCTGCGCGACGACGATTTGTCGCTGATCTACTGCAACGCGGCTTACGTGAAGGCGGTCGATGCCAGGAGTGCGGGCGACGTGGTGGCGCGGGGCCGCGAACTGGCGCCGCGTGTCGCCGTCCGTGAAGCCCGCGCGCTCGCCGCCGCCGCCCGCGCCGCATCCGAAACCCGCCGCGCGCCGTTCCACATGGTCATCGACGGCAGCCGCCGACTGATGGAAGTCACCGAATCACCCGTCGAGGCCGCGCCGAAACAAAAACCCGACGACGAGCAGTCGGCGCTGTTCTCCGACGGCAGCGGTCGCCTGACCTCGGGTTTGGCCTACGACATCACGAAGCCGCAGCCCACGCCGACGTGCTGGAGCGCCTGACCACCGCCATCGCCATCTTCGGCACCGATACGCGCCTGGTGTTCTTCAACACCGCCTTCTCGCGCCTGTGGCGGCTGGATACGGGCTGGCTGCTGGAGGGTCCGTCCTACAGCAATCTGCTGGACACCCTGCGCGGTGAACGCAAGCTGCCGGAAGTGGCCGACTTCCCGGCTTATAAAGAAAAAGAACTGGCGCGCTTCAATTCGCTGATCGAACCGCTGGAAGACGTCCTGCATGTGCCCGACGGCGGCACCTTGCGCCGTGTCATCGCGCCCCATCCCATGGGCGGCTTGCTCACCACCTATGAAGACGTCACCGACAAGCTGGCGCTGGAACGCTCCTACAACACCCTCATCGCCGTACAGCGCGAGACCATCGACAACCTGCAGGAAGCCGTGGCCGTGTTCGGCGCCGACGGCCAGCTCCGGCTCGCCAATCCGGCCTTCGCCGAGTTATGGGAGTTGAGCTTGGACGCCCTGCGCGAAGGCCCCGTCATGGGCGCTGTCATCGAAGCCTTCCGTGACTTCTTCGAGGATGCAACGGTCTGGGCGCGCCACCGCGCCGTGATGCTGGCGGCGCTGGCCGCCGACCGTGAACGCACGACGCAGCAGGGCCGCGTCGTGCGCAGCGACGGCTCGGTGCTGGAATTCATCTCGGTGCCGCTGCCCGATGGCGGCGTGCTGTTCTGCTACAACGACGTTTCCGCGCCCGAACGCGTGGCGCAAGCTCTGCGCGGCCGCGCCGAAGCCTTGAGCGCCACCGACAAGCTGCGCACCGAATTCATCACCAACGTCGCGTCGGAACTGGAAGGTCCGGTGTCGATGATCTCCTCCCTGGCCACACGCATGGTGACGAAGAACGGCATACAGTCCCTGGCGCCCGGCGCCGTGCAGGAAATCATTGGCTCGGCGAAAGCGCTGAAGACCCTCATCGAGGATGTGCGCGATCTGTCGGGCGTGGAAGCGGGTCAGCAGACCCTGCATCTCGACTCTTTCGACATTCGCGAAACCGTGGATCGCGTCGCCGCCATGACGCGCGAAGCGGTGAAACGCCACGGCGTCACCTTACGCATCAACTGCTTGCCGGACGTGGGCTGGATGATCGGCGACGCCGCGCGCATCAAGCAGACGCTCTATCACATCGTCAGCGGCGCCTTGAAGAACGTCGCCGGTGATCAGGTGGTGCTGGACGTGCTGCGCACCACGGGCGGCGACATCACCTTCACCGTGCACCACCGCGCCGGGGAAGCCTATGGCCCCGGCCTCGGCGTCTATCTTGCCCAGCGCATGGTGGAATTGCATGGCGGCCGCCTGGAGATCACCGCCAGCGGCGGAGACACCGCCGTGGCCTGCCGCTTGCCCGCGGGCGGTGTCGCCAGCCGCGCAGGCAGCGTTTCGGCCCATTAAATGCTCACGCTCGCTTCCGAACAGGATACGCTGGCTTTGGGCGCGGCTTTAGCCGCCGAGGTCCGCCGCGGCGACGTCATCGCCGTCAGCGGCCCCTTGGGCGCGGGCAAGACGACACTGGCGCGCGGGTTCATCCAGAAACTCGCCGCTGGCGACGAGGACGTCGTCAGCCCCACCTTCACCCTCGTCCAGACCTACGACACACCCAAAGGCGTGATCTGGCATTTCGACCTCTATCGCCTGAACGACCCCGAGGAAGCCTTGGAATTGGGGTTTGAAGAAGCCCTGGCGGCGGGTATCAGTCTGATTGAATGGCCCGAACGCCTGGGGAACTATCTCCCGCCCCACCATCTGCACATCGCCCTGTCCATGGCGGGCGACGGACGGACGGTGGAATTGAACGGCGCGGGCTGGGCCGGCCGTATTGCAAATGTGATGAAGCATGTCCGCACACCGTGAAGATCTGATCCAGGCCTTCTTAAAAAAACACGGTTGGGACAAAGCCCGGCGCGGACGCCTGGCCGGCGATGCGTCATTCCGCAAGTACGACTGGCTGAAAGACCACCGCCCGCGGGTCGTCCTCATGGACGCGCCGCCGCCGCAGGAAGACGTGCGTCCCTTTGTGCGGATCGCAAAACATCTGCACGGGCTCGACTTCTCGGTTCCGGAAATTCTAGCGGAAGACCATGACTCTGGACTGCTGCTGCTGGAAGACCTGGGCGACGACACCTACACACGCCTGCTGGCCAAGGGCCATGACGAACGCGCCTTGTACGAACTCGCGACCAGTGCGCTGATCGCTTTACACCAGAAGCCCGATGCCATAGCCCCGGGCGTCATCGCATACGACATGCCGCGCCTGCTGGAAGAAGTCGGACGCTTGCATACGTGGTATCTGCCGATGATGGGCGCGCCCCAGCTTTCCGCCGACGCCTTGGCGGAATACGAGGCCATCTGGCGCAAAATCCTGCCCTTGGCCTGGAAAGCGCCGACATCGCTCATTCTCTTCGACTACCACGTCGACAATCTGCTGCTGGTCCCAGGGCGGAGCGGCATCAAGGCCTGCGGCATTCTCGACTTTCAGGATGCGGTTTCCGGACCCGTCACGTACGATCTTATGTCGCTCCTGGAAGACGCCCGCCGCGACATCGATGCGAAACTCGTGGCCGACATGAAGCAGCTTTATCTCACGGCCTTTCCGAGATTAGCGCTGGAAGATTTCCAAACCTCCTGGGCGATCATGGCGGCGCAGCGGCACATGCGCGTCATCGGCACCTTCGCGCGTCTCAAGGTGCGGGACAGCAAGCCGCACTACCTCGTGCACATGCCGCGCCTGTGGCGCTACATGGATACCTGCCTTGCCCACCCGGCCCTAAGCGATTTGAAGATTTGGCTGGATAAACATGTTTCGCCATCTCTTCGCGTGCCGCCGCAATGACCGACACCAACATAACCGTCATCCCCGGGACGCGCTTCGCGCGCCCGAGGATGACACGAGAGAAAAACGTCATCATGTTTACTTTGCCATGACGATCCATACCGCGATGCTGCTGGCGGCCGGATTGGGCACACGCATGCGGCCCATCACCGACCACACGCCCAAGCCCCTCGTCAAAGTCGGCGGCAAAAGCCTCATCGACTACACCCTCGATCAGCTTGCGGCGGCGAAAGTGCCTAAGGCCGTCGTCAATGTGCACCACCTCGCACCGCTGCTGGTGAACCACCTCAAGCACCGCGCCGCGCCCGCCGTCAGCATCTCCGACGAAACCGCCGCGCTGCTGGACACCGGCGGCGGCGTGGTGAAAGCGCTGCCCCTGCTCGGCGGCGCGCCGTTTTTTGTCTTCAACTGCGACGCCATCATTGCCGACGGCAAAACGCCGATGATCGATCAGTTGACCTCGGCCTGGGACGATAAAGCCCTGGATGTCCTGATGCTGGTACATCCGCGCGCCACGGCGTACGGCTTCGACGGCGCGGGCGACTTCTTTGTTGAAAACGGCGTTATGCGCCGTCGCGGCGCGGCCAAGGAAGCTCCCTACGTCTACGCCGGCGCTTACATCCTGCACCCGCGCGCGCTGGCGGGCGAAACGCCAACGCCTTTTTCCATGAACCGCATCTGGGACCGCGCCATTGCCGCAAGCCGCATGCGCGCGGTGATCCACGACGGCGCCTGGTATCACGTCGGCACGCCCGAAGCAGTCACGGACACCGACGCACTTTTGGCGCGCGTATGAGCCAGACCTGGCGCGCACTGGCATCGCAACGGCACGCGGTCAAAAAACCCGCCGTCTTCACCATCGCGTCCGACGCGGCTTTCGTCGATGCCTTGGCGCGCGGCATTTTGGACGACACCGCCGGCGATCCGCTGGCGCTGGCCGCCGTCACGGTACTCCTGCCCACACGCCGCGCCTGCCGCTCCCTGCGCGAGGCCTTCTTACGTCTTAGCGACGGCAAACCGCTCTTACTCCCGCGCCTCATGCCGCTCAACGACATGGACGACGAGGAAGCCCTGTTCGCCAGCTACGGCGTGGCCGAAACCGTCATGGACATTCCGCCGCCGATCCCGGGGCTGAAGCGCCAGTTGATGCTGGCGCGCATGATCTTGGCTTTACCTGCCGCAGAGGGCGAGCCCCACACCGAACAGGCCGTGCGGCTGGCCCAGGAACTCGCCAAGTTTCTCGATCAGGTCCAGACCGAACGCCTGTCCTTCGACAACCTCAAGCACCTCGCACCCGAGCAGTATGCCGCCCACTGGCAGCAGACCATCGACTTCATGCGCATCGTGACGCAGCAGTGGCCGGAGATTCTCAAGGAAGAAGGCGCCATCGACCCCGCCGCGCACCGCAATCTCGTGTTCACCGCGCAGGTTGAAGCTTGGCGCAAGGCGGGTGCGCCCGGCTCCGTCATCGCCGCCGGCTCCACCGGCAGTATTCCCGCCACCGCCGACGTGCTGCGCGCCGTGGCCCATCTTGCCAATGGCTGCGTTGTGCTGCCCGGGCTTGACATGCATCTCACCGACGACGATTGGGCCGAAGTGGACGACACCCATCCGCAGTACGGCCTCAAACATCTGCTCGCCCACATGGAGACCGGCCGCGAGGCCGTCATCCCCTGGCCCCCCTCTGCAATTCCATATGCCTCGGGCGCGATTTCGGAACGCGCGCGCTTTGTCAGCGAAGTCATGCGCCCCGCCGCCACGACTCATGCGTGGCAGCACATCGTGCCCTTGACGCCCGCCGCCGTGGACGGTCTCACCCACCTCGACTGCCCGGGACCGCGCGAGGAAGCGGAAGCCATCGCGCTGATCATGCGCGAGGTGCTGGAAGAGCGCACACGCACCTGCGCACTGGTCACGCCCGACCGCACGCTGGCCCAACGTGTCGCGGCGGAGCTGAAACGCTGGGACGTCCTGGTGGACGATTCCGCCGGACGTCCGCTGCACCAGACTCCGCCCGGCGCTTTCCTGCGCCTCACCGCCGGCATGGTGGCCGAGGACTTCGCGCCGGTGCCCCTGCTCGCGGCCTGCAAACATCCGCTCGCGGCGGCGGGCCGCGATCCGATCGCATTTCGTGATCTCACCCGCGCGGCGGAAATCGACATCCTGCGCGGGCCCCGTCCCGGCGCGGGCCTTGAAGGTCTGCGCGTGCTCGCCAAAAACGGCGGCGTCCAAGCCTGGATCGGACACATCGCCACGGCCTGCGAAACCTTTGCCGCGCTTATGCGCGCCCCCGAAAGCGCCTTCGCGGCGCTGCTGATCGCGCATATGGAGGCGGCGGAAGCCTTGGCCGCCACGCACGATACGCCCGGCCCCGCGCGGCTGTGGGCGGGCGACGACGGCGAAACCGCCGCGTCCTTCATCGCCGAGCTGACGCAAAGCGCCCAGGAACTGCCGCCCATTCCGCCGTCGCTCTACCCCGGCATTCTCGAAGCCTTGATGGAAGGCCGCGTGGTGCGCCCCCGCTACGGCAGCCACCCGCGCCTGCACATTCTGGGGCCCCTGGAAGCGCGCCTGCAGCGTTTCGACGTGCTGATCCTGGGCGGACTTAACGAGGGCACATGGCCCGCCGCGGCCGATGCCGATCCGTGGATGAGCCGCCCCATGCGCAAGGCGTTCGGTCTGCCGCCGCCGGAGCGGCGCATCGGACAGGCCGCCCACGACATTATGCAGGCCTTGAGCGCGCCGCGCGTGGTCATGACGCGCGCGAAGAAAGTCGAAGGCACGCCGACGGTGCCGTCGCGCTGGCTGATGCGCCTCGCGCGCGTGATCGAGGCCGCTAAACTTCCCGACATCGCGCGCACGGCCAGCGCGCCCTGGCTGCACTGGGCGCGCGCGCTGACGCATCCCGAGACCTTCATCACCATCAGCCCGCCCGCGCCCAAACCGCCGGTCATCGCCCGCCCGCGCAAACTGTCGGTGACGCAGATCGAAACCTGGATGCGCGATCCTTACGGCGTCTATGCGCGCCATGTGCTGAGATTGGACGCGCTCAAGCCGCTGGAACAGGATGTCAGCGCCGCCGAATACGGCACGCTGATCCACGAAAGCCTCGACGCATTTATACGCGCTCATCCCTCGGGCGATCTGCCGCCGCGCGCGCTGGACACCTTGCTCGCCATCGGCCGCGCCAAATTCGCCGAGAAGGCGCCCCGCCCCGGCATTCTTGCCTTCTGGGGACCGCGCTTCGCGCGCGTCGCCGGCTGGTTCGTGGACTACGAACACGGACGCCGCCATATGCTGGCCATGTCCTTTGTCGAAGTCCCGGGGGACATGACCATTGCCGCGCCGGGCGGTGCCTTCACCCTCACCGCCAAGGCCGACCGTATCGACCGCGCCAAGGACGGCAGGCTATCGATCATCGACTACAAGACCGGTGTGCCGCCCTCGGACAAGGAAGTCATCGCCGGCTTCGCGCCGCAATTGCCCCTGGAAGCCGCCATGCTGGCGGTGGGCGGATTCAAGGATGTGCCGGCGGGTGTCGCGGACGCCTTGAGCTTCTGGCACCTGCACGGCCGCAATGACGGCGGCGGCGAAAGGCGCGTAAAGCGCGACGCCGCGGCGCTGGCCGAGGAGGCGCGCGCGGGCCTGATCGCGTTGGTGACCAAGTTCGACGATCCCGCCACGCCCTACGAAGCGCGGCCCAATCCCGAACATGCCCCCAAGTACAGCGACTACGCGCACCTCGCGCGCGTGAAGGAATGGTCCGCCGGCACGGAAGGCGACGAGCCATGAGCGCGCCTTCGCGCTTCGGCGACGCCGTCGCCATTGCCAACCGCGCGCAAGGCACCGCCATCGCGCCCGATGCCAGCGTCTGGGTGACCGCCTCCGCCGGCTCCGGCAAGACCAAGGTGCTGACCGACCGCGTGCTGGCCCTGCTGCTGGCGGGCACATCGCCACAACGCATTCTCTGTCTCACCTTCACCAAGGCCGCGGCGGCGGAAATGAGCAACCGTATCGCCGAGCGTCTCGCCGCCTGGGTCACGGCGGACGAAGATGCCTTGCACAAGGATCTGTCGCCGCTTGTGCAGGGCGCGCTGGACACCGCCGCGCGCGCGGAACGTGACCGCATCCTCAACCGCGCCCGGCGTTTGTTCGCCGAGATGCTGGACGCGCCGGGCGG
>JAIEMI010000242.1 GCA_019752235.1 Rhodospirillaceae bacterium | reverse complement strand
TGACGGCATGCGGTGCCGCGCATGGCTTGGCGACGGCCTTCGACCGTGATCTCGGTATCGTATTCGCGGCAGGGTTCCGTTTGGACGGATGCGGATTGCGGCGGGGTAGCCGAAGGCGGCGTTACCGGCACAGCTTGAGCCGCCGTCCCAGGCGGGTCATTCCAGATGATGCCGTTGCGGTCGGGTGCGCCCGTGCTTTTTACCGGCGACCCCGCCTTTTGAGCATCGTTCCAGAGGATGCTGTCCTTGGCTGGAGCCGGAGCAGCGGACATCTCGCCACTATGTGCACCGGTGCGGGGCGCCTTCCAAATGATGGTGCCGTTTTTAGTCTTCTCCGCGCCCGGAGGCGACTCGGCCCAGACGGGCGCGACGAATAGCGCCGCTAACAACGCCCCACAAACAAAGTACCGCGACATGACCTTTATCTCCCGGGAAATGCACTTCGCATTATCCGGGAAATGCACTTCGCATTATAGAGAGAACGGGTCTCGCCCGGCAGGGGCTAAATCGTCGCTTACATCCGCAGCGCGAGCGGCGGATCCATGTGCGCAAACAGCTTTACAAGCTCGGCGATGCGCGACACCCGCATCTTTTCCATGACCCGCGCCTTGTAGACTTCGATCGTGCGCACGCTGAGCCCGAAATCGGCGGCAATCTCGCGGTTGTGCTGCCCCTGCAACACGGCTTCGAGTACTTGGCGCTCACGCCCCGTAAGACTGGCCATGCGCTCTTCAACATTTTGGCGCTCGGCCTGACGCGCGCTGACTTCGTCGAATTGCGACAACGCCTCCTCGATAACCGTCAACATCTGCTCTTCATGCACCGGCTTCTCGAGAAAATCGAACGCACCGGATTTCAGCGCCTGTCTGGCCGACGACACGTTTCCGAAGGCCGTGACCATGATAATCGGCGTGGTGATTCCGCGGCTGCGGCAGGTGTCGAGCACGTCCAAACCGCCCTTCTCCTTCATCCGCAGGTCGAGGATCATGCAGTCCATGCGCGGCAGCGGCTCCAGCGCCAGCAGCGCCTCTCCGCTCTCGAATTCCAACACATCGAAGTTCCTGAATCGCAGGATCAGCGCAAGCGAGTCGCGCAGGGCGTCGTCGTCGTCAACAATTCCAATGGTACGTGCGTTCGCCATATCTTCGCCTTCTATGCAGGTTCAACGGGCAGGGTCAGAACAAATTTGGCGCCGCCCAAATCGGATTCCTCCAGGTGGATATGTCCGCCATGGGCGGCAATGACCGACCGGCTCATGGACAGGCCCAAACCCAGCCCGTCCTTTTTGGTAGTGGTGAGCGGCTCGAAAATATGATCGCGCACGTCCGCGGCAACGCCAATACCGGAATCGTCCACCTCTAGCACCACGGCATCCCGCGTGCGGCGCACGGATACCGCGAGCATCCGCCGCTCCGCCGGAACCTGCTTCAGAGCATCGATGCCATTGACCAGAAGATTGTGAATGACCGCGTGAATCTGAATGCGGTCGGCCAGGACACTATTGACGCCGGGGTGAACCACAAGCTGCGGACTGACGCCGTTGTGTACCAGCCGGTCTTTCAGCAACGCTACAGCTTCGCGCGCCAGTGCGCCGATATCGACGCGCTCGACGGCAAGCGAGCCGGTACGGAAGAAGTCGCGCAGCCGGTGCAGCGTATCCATGGCGCGCATGATTTCCCGCGACAGCTTGTTGCCGATACTTAAGGCTTCTCCGGACTCGGGCGCGACTTTTGCAACCACATAATTAAGAGCGGCTGCGTAATTGGATATGGCCCCCAGCGGATGTCCCAATTCATGGGCCAGCGCGCCCGCCAGTTCGCCGGTGGCCGCGACTTTCAGGCTCGCAGCGAGTTCGCTTTCACGGGCGCGCAGCTGCTGCATCGCAATGCGGCTTTGATCGACGGCAATGCCGAGCGTGAGGCTGGAAGATGCCAGCACCAGCAGCAGCGCCTGAAATAGCGTCACGTCGCCATGCGCATGGCCCGCCCAAGTGAGCGAGGCAATCATGGACACCAGCACAAAAGCATTCATGACGATGGCGCCATTCATGCCAGAGCGCAACACCACCCAAATCATCGGCAGGAAGGCGATATAGAAATAGCGGCTGGCGGTCTGTGGATAGACGCCGAAGGCGACCCACACCGCGACACCAACCGCAACCGCCTGCGCTATCGGTTCAACCGAAATCCGGATGTCACCCCACCGCACGCGGCGCAAGGACAGCACCAGCGTGCATAGCGGTGCGATGATGAAGATGCCGATGACATCGCCGACCCAGATACGCATGGCGCCTTCGAGAAACTGGGCCGCCGGAGCGATATCCATGAGCACCAGGAAACTGATGCGCAGGACGGCGATGACAAATGTGACCGGCAAGCAGGCAAACAGCACCGCCGCCATCTGGTTCTTCAATAACAGATTGCCGACGTTGCGGCTCAGCCATCGGCCCAGGGCAACCGCGGAGACTGTCTGCATCAGGGTCAGCACGCCGATCCATGCGCCGTACACTCCGGCTTGGGGGACGTCAGGTATGACGATCTGGGACACCACGGGCCCGAGGAAGACCAGCGGCAATATGCGTTTGCGCCAGTGCATGACCGCGGCAATGCAAAGGCCCAACGCCGGATTCCAAGGCGTCAACACCAGCGGCGGCACGGGCCCCACGGAACTGATCTGGTCGAAGCCGAAATACACGGCAAGGAAGAGAGCGGCGAAAAGCACGCGTTCGACGCCATTGCGCCCGACCGGAGCGATGGCTCGGAAACTATACGTCAGCGGCGCCGAAAAGACCTGCGACTGCACCGATTCAACCCCTTTTTTGCGCAATTGGGTCGCGAGTATAGCACAACACTTTTTCGCAAAAGCGCGGCCGATGCCGGCGAGATGTAGCCCATAAGGGAATCCCTTATTTCCTTCTCAGGCCGCGCGCCCGCACACTTGCCATGTAAGTGGCTCCTTAAATTTCGTTTTAGAAACGCGGGTTACCCGTATGCGCGACGCTCGCGGCCCCGCCGTTACGGACTGATGCGCAACATGCAAAATCCGCACAGTGACGCCGCAGCTCCCTCGGCCTCGACCCTCGCGCTTTACCGCGAGGCTTTTAAGAAACATGGCCGCAGCGAGGAAGCGCTGCTCTGGGGAAAAAATAAACAGGCCGTCCGCTTCGCCGCCCTTTGCCGCCATATTCCCGACTGTCCGGGTTCGCTACTGGATTACGGCTGCGGCCTCGGCGACCTCATTCCATGGCTCCGCGCACACCGGCCGGCCATGACCTATACCGGCGCCGATGCTGTCGGAGAGTTTATCGCGTCGAACCGCACGGCGTTTCCCGGCCACGACTTCCGTCTCATCACCATTCCCGGCGACGTCATCGGCCGCTTTGATCATGTGATCTGCAGCGGCGTCTTCAATTTGAACCCGGACCGTGATCATGAAAGCCATTGGCTCCATGTCCGCGCGGCGGTCTTAGCGCTGTTCGCCAAGACAAAGATTTCTCTGCATATAGATTTCCTGGCGCATGACACGGATTTCCGCAAACCATCCGCCTACCATCAGGACGCAAAAGAGCTGGTGCGCTTTGTCGAAACGCAAGTGTCCAAGCGCTATTGCCTCGACCGGACTTACATGCCCTACGAGTTTTGCATCTCGATTTTCGCCGATCTTGAGATCGTTCGCGAGCGCAACGTCTATACCGCGCTACGGTGACTATGCATGTGTGCGCGCTCGACGGCGAGGAAGCGATGTCGGCGCTGGCCGAGGTCTTCACATGGCGGACGCCGCAGATACTCGGGTATCACCATCCCGCTTATCAACACCTCATGACGTCTCTGCTGGATGATGCGTTATGTTGTCTTGCGGTGCGCAGTGCCGGCCGTCTGCGCGGTCTGATGCCTTTTCGCCGGAAAGTCAGCCGGCACGGTACGGTCATGAACGCTCTGCCCTTTTTCGGTTGCAACGGCCTTGCCGTGACCGACGATGCGGAAGTCCTTCCGCCGTTACTGCAAGCCTTCGCGGCCCTGGCGCGAACTGAAAACGTATTCAGTGCCGCGCTCTATACGCCGTTCGGAGTCGATGCCACCTCCTGGTGCGCGCTGCTGCGGCCCGACGACGTGATCACGAAATTCACGCAGTATCTGGATTTGTCCGGTGTACGAGCATGGCCTGCGAAACGTCAGGCAGATGTCCGTCGCGCGGCGGCGCGCGGCTATACCGTCCAACCCGCCGTGCCGGCGGACGCAGCCGAGATCATGGCACTCTATGAAGCAGTCTGCGCCGAAACCGGGATCCCCATGAAACCGCGCGCGTTTATCGACGGTACCCTGGATATCGCCGCGCGTTTCGCCGACGCCGCACCCATGCGCTGGCTGACGGCGCGCCGTGAAGGCAAGATCGCCGCCGCCTTGCTCTACGGCTTGGGCCTTGAAACCGCCAGCTATATCCTGCCCTGCGCGGCGGCGGACGAACGCGCGTTTCAACCCAACGCGCTGCTGATGGATGCCGCCGTCGCCGATGCGCGCGCCCACGGCATACGATACTGGAACTTTGAAAGCTCGCCGGTATGGAACGACGCCGTGTTCAAATACAAAGAGCGGTGGGGCGCATGCGCGACCTCCTTCGCGCTGATGATGTTCTATGGTCGCGCGGGCACAGCGTCTTCACCCCTGGCCGTCAACGAAGTCCGCGCGGACTGCCCGTATTACTTTGTCGCGCCCGTGGGTCGGGTCGGCGGCACGTGGCCAACGGACGCGCCGCTTACCCCTTGGCTATCTGGTCCAGTGCGGCAATGACACGATCCTGCTCCGTGAATGTCAGCTGCGGGTAGAGCGGAAGCTGCAGGGTACGTGCGGCGATGCGCTCGGTGACCGGCAAGTTTTGGCCAAAACCGGCGTAGGCAGGCTCGAGATGCGATGCCATGACCCCGCGCCGGACATGGATGCCGCGATTGTACAACTCGTCCAACAGCCGATTGCGGCTGAGAAGCGCGTCATCCCGCAACATGACCTGATAACTCTGCCAGTTGGGCGTCACGCCCGGCGGAACGAAAGGCGGCTTCACCAAGGACGTGTTCCGCAAAGCCGCCGTGTATCGGACCGCCAGCGCCGCGCGCCGCGCCAAAATGTCGTCGGCCCGTGCGAGCTGGCATAGGCCGATGGCGGCCTGCATATCGGTCATGCGGAAGTTGTATCCAATCTGGTCATAGGTCTCGAACACCGACGGGCGCGCGCCGTGCCGCGCATAGTCGGTCGTCGACATGCCTTGATGACGCAAACACCGCAGGCGATCTCGCAACGCCCGGTCCCTGGTCAGGATCATGCCGCCCTCGCCCGTGGTGATCACCTTGCGGGCATGCAGGCTAAAGACCGCGGCGTCGCCAAAGGCCCCGACAGGGGTATCGCCGATACGGCTGCCGAAAGCACAGGCGGCGTCATCCAGAAGCAAAAGCCCGTGCCGCGCCGCAATGTGCGAGAACGCCGCTAAGTCGCTCGGCATCCCCAGCTGATCGACCGCTACAATCGCGCGGGTTTTGGGCGTGATCCGCCGCTGCACGTCCGCGGGCGAGATATTCCACGTCTCGGGTTCTATATCCGCGAAAACGGGTGTGGCGCCCGTATGGCGCACGGCGTTGACGGTGGCGATAAACGTCAGCGACGGCACGATGACTTCATCGCCCGGACCAATGTTCCAACATTTCAAGACCAGGAATGCGGCGGTCGTCCAAGAACTGGCCCCCACGGCAAAACGCGCGCCGCAGCGCGCGGCAAAGGCCTGTTCGAACTGTTCAAGTCTTGGACCGCCGACCACCCAGCCGGAGCGGATCACCTCGACGACGGCTCGCTCCTCCTCCCCGCCCAAGGTCGGACGGCTGAAGTGGACTTCCGTTGTCACAGCGTCGTCCAGTTGATGGTCTTTACGCGGCTCAACGAATCATACGCCTCGGATCCTGCGGTTTTCATCCAAGCCAGATAACGCTTCAAGCCTTCCGCCAGCGGTATTTCTGGCTTGAACCCAAGAAGCGCGCGGCACTGCGTAACATCTGCAAGCAAGGCCTGCACGTCCCCCGGGCGTGGGGCAGAGAACTGCGGCTTCAGGTCGGGGCGGGCGCAGGCTTCAGCCGTGAGCTTGGCCAACTCCACCAGTGAAACCGCCTGACCGAATGCGATGTTGATGATTTTGCCCTGGACGTTCGCCACCTCGCCTGCCGCGGCGATGCCACGCGCGATTTCGGTTACGAACGTGAAATCCCGCGTCTGGTTGCCGGTGCCGAAAATGATCGGCGGCAGATCACTGAGGAGGCGCGCGGTGAAACGGGGAATCACCTCGCCGGATTCACCCTGGAGATGGGCGCGCGGGCCATAGGCGTTGAAAGGCCGCACGATCACCGTGGAGAGGCCGTAGGTCTCGCGGTAGGCCGTGGCGTAATACTCACCGGCCAGCTTCGCCCCGCCGTAGACCGTGACGGGCCGGCATACTGTGGCGTTCTCGTCCATCACGGCATCGCCGCTGTTGCCATAAACTTCCGAAGACGAACAGTAGACGAAACGGTTGACGCCGGCCCGGCGCGCGGCTTCGAGCATGTTGAGCGTTCCGGTGGCATTGACCGCGTGATTCTCAAAGGGCCGTCCGAGAGAATGGCGAACCGACCGCACCGCAAGGTGAAACACCGTCTCACACCCCTTCAAGGCGTTATGAACGTCTTCGCTGCTCAACACCGTGCCTTCAAGAACCTGCAACCGGCCGGTTTTCCGCGCCTGTTCCAGATTGCTACGCGACCCCGAGGAGAAGTCGTCCAGCACCGTGACGTCATGTCCGGCATCCACCAAGAAGTCGGCGAGATGGCTGCCGATAAAGCCGGCTCCGCCGGTAATGAGCGCACGCGCCACGATTTCACCCCTTGCTGAAAAAAGTGCGCACTTCGTCACACACCCGCGCGACGTGATCCGGCCGCATTTCCGGAAACATCGGCAACGACAAAAGTTCGTTTGCCGCCCGTTCGCTGACCGGCAGGCTGCCTAGCGGATACTCCGCACGCCGGTAGGCGGGCTGCAGATGCACCGGTGTCGGGTAGTGGATATGGGTACCGATCCCGCGCGCACGGAGCCAGGCTTGAAGGTCGCGGCGGCGCGGCGTGCGCGCCGCATAAACGTGATATACATGTCCGCCATCACCCGGATTGAAGGGCAACGTCAGATCCAGACCCGCGAGCCCGTCGGCATACAACGACGCGAGAGCCCGCCGCGCGGCATTCCATTTTTCCAGGCGCGGCAGCTTGACCCGCAGCACGGCGGCCTGTAGGCCGTGCAGCCGGCAGTTAAATCCTTTCACCGCGTGCACATCTCTCTCTTCCGCGCCCCAGTTTCTCAGCAGGCGCAGCTGATGCGCCAGCGCCGGATCGTCGGTGACGACCGCGCCCGCCTCGCCATAGGCGCCCAGGTTTTTGCTCGGGTAAAAGCTGAAGCATCCCATCGTTCCAAAAGCGCCGGCTTTGCGCGCCTCGGCCTCCGCGCCATGGGCCTGGGCCGCATCCTCGATCACAAAAATTCCGCGCTCACGGGCAATATTCAGAATCGGCCGCATGTCCGCGAGCAAACCGTGCAGGTGCACCGGCAAGATCACTTTGGTGCGCGGCGTTATTTTTTCGACAATCAGCGCGGGGTTAATCGTCAGCGTGGTGTCGGCACAATCCACCAGCACCGGCGTCGCGCCGCAATATTCGATGGCGGCCACGGTCGCGACGAAGGTCATCGGCGTCGTGATGACCTCGTCCCCCGGCCCAACCCCCGCCGCCAGCAAGGCCATGTGCAAGGCGCTGGTGCCGGAACTCATGCCAACGCAATGCGCCGTGCCGCAATAACGCGCGAACTCCGCTTCAAAGGCTTCGACGTCGGGACCGCCGCTGAAGGAACCGGTCTCCATGACCTCCTCCATGGCCTGCTGCATTTCGTGCGACAACTCGCGGTACTGCAGGCTTAAGTCGAAAAACGGCACGCGCATGGCCCGCACCTTATCCCGCCGCCGCGAAGGATACGGGTATGCCGCCCCGCCGCAGCGACTGTGTCGCGGCCTCCAGAATCCGCGCGATCCGCAAACCCGCTTCACCGCCGGAACGCGGCGTATCCTTCTTCTCGATGCAATCAAGAAAATGCGCGGCCAGTTCCGTCAGCGGTTCGGTGGATGGGACATAGGGCGCCCACATGTCACCGAAGCGATACTCCACGCGCTTGCGGTAGTCCGCATCGTCGGCGGCAAGGCCATCGACGCCGCAGTCGTAGACACGCAGCCGGCTGTCCGGCGCCAGATCGTCATAGATCACCATGCGCCGGCCGCCGCCGACCAACAGCTGACGCACTTTAACCGGCGACAGCCAATTGACATCGATGTGGGCCACAAATTGGTTCGTGTACTGCAGCGTGATGAACGCGGTGTTGTTGCGTTGACCGTTGATGTGCGCCACACCCACCGCCGACACCGCCAGCGGCATGCCGCCGACGAGATAGTCGAGAATCGAAAAGTCGTGGACCGCGAGATCCCAGATGACGTCGGAGTCCGGCCTGAAAAGGCCGAGATTGATGCGGCGGGAGTCGAAATACAGCAATTCGCCCAGATGATCGCTTTTGATCATCTCTTTCAGACGCACCACCGCGGGGTTATAGACGAACGTGTGATCGACCATGATCACAAGCCCCCGCCGCGCCGCTTCGGACACCAGCATTTCCGCCTGCAACGCGGTTGCCGTGAAGGGTTTTTCGACCAGGACATGTTTGCCGGCGCGGAGCGCTCGCAATGCAAGATCGTAATGCGAGGCGAGCGGCGTCGCGACCACGACGGCATCGACATCCGCATCGATCAGATCTTCTCCGCTGGAAAAAGTTGCAATCGCGGGAAAGCGGGATGTGATCAAGGCGCGGCGATCCGCAAGGGGGTCTGCGGCGCCGACGACGGCGGCCCTGGCGTCGCCTCCGAATACGCGCACCAGGTTCGGGCCCCAGTATCCGAGGCCGATGACGCCTACCTTGACCACACCACCCCCGCCCTCAATAAAACTCAAGCGGCCGCGGCATGGAGCAGCCGGTCGATATGCCCATCCCATGAGAAAGAAGCGTCGTTACTGATTTTGCGCGCACCCGCCGCCGCAACGTCTTCAACGCCGCAATATGAATAGATGTCGACAATCGTCATGACAGAATCTACCGCGTAGGGCACGAATACGTCGGGCGAGAACAATTCGCTCATGCTCCGGTTAACGTCACTGATGACGCAACTTCCGTACAACATGCCCGAGACGACGCGCTCGTGAAGGCTCGACGGATACGACGGGTTGCAGTTGAGCACCGCGCGCGAGTCGGCCATCAGGCGGGATATATCATCGGCTCTGCGCGCGCCGAGGAAGGTCACCCTGCTGTCGACTGCGAGCGCCGGCATCGCGTCGCAAGTCACAGCGACTTTCAAGTCGCCAGTGTCGCGCAGCAGGGCATTGAGCATCTTCTGCCGGCGCTCCTGCCTGACGGTGGCGTCGACCGCCGCTACAGTGGTCAATAGTTGCGGCACAATTTTAGGGTTGCCGTCGCGAATCTGCGCGAAACTGAGCCCAACATTGGCCTGCAAGCATTCATGAAAGATATGAAACGGGTTTCGGCCCACATCGCTCATGGAAAGCTCGTACGTCGCCACCATGGTTTTGACGAGCCAATCGGCGCTTAGTTGCGACAGAATGAATTTGATGCCGTGCCCCGCCATGTTTGTGATGAACATAGGGATAACAAGGTCGAAACTCCGGCTTTTGAAATCGGATACGAGGGTCTTGTCATAGTTGGTCGGCGGCTGAATCGGTTGATGATGAAACCGCGCGCCGGCAAGGCCCGGGTTGCAGCTTGTCAGTTCATCCTGGAACGTGCTGTCGGCGACGATAAAAGTGGTCTTGGGATGCGCGTACCTCACGGTGCCGTGCATGAACGTGGAGAAAGGGTGGTCCCCGATCGTCACGACGGTTTTCGCCCGGCTGCCCGCGATCGCATTCGCGCCTTGTGCGCTCAAGGCCGTTAGGTCGAAGAGATAGCCGTAGAAGTGGACGATGCAATTTTCGTCGGCCAAGTTG
>JAIEMI010000335.1 GCA_019752235.1 Rhodospirillaceae bacterium | reverse complement strand
GCCCCACGATAATCGCTTCCCTTTCCTTGGGGAGGGACAAAGGGCCTAACTGCGTAACTAAGGTGGGTGTTTCGTTCGTGGTCAGCCATGAACGCGCATGGCTAGACGTGCCATCGCTGACGCCTAGTTCGATAGTCCTTTGTCCGATTTGCATGAGCCGGCGCATGACAACTCTGAATGCCAAAGTGGACCATCGGCGGCATCATTTTAGGCTGGCCCGCACGCTCGCGGTTTTCCAAGTATGAACATGCGAGCGCCGTAATGGTTCTGTTGCGGTTGCTGCGGCTCGTCTGGGAGGGCTTTCGTCTCGCGTTTATTCTCGCCACGGATCGGCTTCGGCCGGCACGGCCCAAGCGCGCACCGGGACAATTGCCGCTCGCTTTGGCGCGGCTTGGGCCCACCTTTATCAAGTTTGGCCAGGCCTTAAGTCTCCGCCGCGACATCCTGCCGGACGACTACACGGCCGCCCTGCAATCCCTTCAAGACCAGATTACTCCCTTTCCGGCGCACGAAGCCGTCCGTGAGATTGAAGGGGCCCTGGGGCGCCCGGTCGCGGAGTTGTTTGCGCATTTCGACCACAAGCCCCTCGCCGCGGCCTCGATCGCGCAGGTTCACACCGCGCGCATGCACGATGGCCGGGAGGTTGTGGTCAAGGTCCGCCGAATCGACATCAAGCGGATGATCGATCGGGATATGCGGGCCCTACTGGCTTTGACTCGGTTCGCCATGATGATCATGCCGCGGCTGCGCCATTATCAACCGCTCCGCCTCGTGGGCGAGATCTGGAGCAATCTGCGCAAGGAAACCGACTTTCGCCAGGAAGCGCGCAACATCACGCGGTTCGCGGCCGCTTTTGCAAACTGGCCGACGGTCGATATTCCACGCGTGGTGGATGGCCTCATCAGCGAGAGCGTGCTTGTACAAGAGCGGGGCACCGGACGGCGGATCGACGATCCAATCATTCGGCGCGACGGTCCGCGGCTTGCGCGGGATTTCGCGGACGTCTATCTGCATCAAATCTTCGTTCTTGGTGTCTTCCACGGAGATCCGCACCCCGGAAACCTGTTCATCACAAGCGAAGGCCGCATCTGCTTCCATGATTTTGGGCTGGTCGGGGTCTTGGATCGAGCGGCACGTCGGCGGCTCGCCGCCTTCACGACCGCATTTGTTCATCAGGACGCCGACTGGCTATTGGATGCCGCAATTGAGCTCGGAGTCTTGGCGGGCGAGATGGATCGGCTCGCCTATCGGCGTGGACTCGCGGAGATCATCACCGATTATGCCGCGCTTCCCATCAAGGAATGGTCATTGGCGGACGCCTTTCTGCGGGTCACACGGCTCGGCAATACGCAAAACGTTTCAATCCCGCGCGACTTCATCGTCCTGATGCGGGCGATGTTCCTGGTCGAACACACTGTACGCATTCTCGATCCCGATTTTCAGCTTTTGGAGACCCTCCAGACGAAGGGCCCTGACGTGCTCAAGACGGCAATGGAGCAATTGGACCTGCGCGGATCGGTCGACCGTCTGAAGCACGATCTGGTGGCAGGCCTCCATGATGTGCCGGCGATCCTCGCAGCGTGGACCCGACGCCTGAACCAGGAGGGTGAAGGCCTCGGCGTGAGCATACGCGTTCACGGCTTTGACGGTCTCGGAGCGCATCTCGACCGGAGCAGCAATCGGTTGGCAATCGCGCTCGTAACGCTGGGCCTCTACATCGCCGGCTCGCTCCTCATGCAGCACAGCATAGGACCGCGCATATTGGGCGATATGCCGGTTCTGGCGGCATTGGCCTATGTTTTGGCGCTGTGGTTCACCTTTCGCCTGGCGCGCGGAATCAGCCGATCGGGGAGACTTTGATGCCGCTCGTAGGGCATTCCCATCTGATCCCTACGAGCTTGATGTGCATCAATGTCAGTGCTCCCGCAATTAGTATGCTCACAGTACGTTGGGGATAAAGGGAATTGCGAGATGGATGTAAATTTGCAATGGCAGAGAGAGGCCCCAACGGGGCCGACTCGCTCACATTCTGCGGTAGGCACTGTTCCGGGACTCACCGCTCCGGGACGCAGGAGGTCCTTGTGGGCGGTAATTGGTTTCTTCCTTCTGCGGAATCTCCTCAGCCGGATTATTCGTCATGGAGAACTGACACTCATTGCGCCAGATGGCAGGTCCCACACATTCGGACGGGATGGCGCGTCCGTTACCGTCCGAATTGCAAGTTGGAAGACGGTATGGCGAATGTTTTTCAATCCAGACCTGGCGCTGGGCGAAGATTACATGAATGGCGATGTTATCGTTGAGAGCGGCAGCATTTACGATTTCGTCGACCTGTGCTTGTCCAATCTCGGCTGGAGCTATGGGCACTGGATACAACGTGCTCACGGACTTATTCGCCGAACGACGCGGCGCCTCGCCCAATACAATCCTGCGCCGATCGCACGCCGCAACGTGGCGCATCACTACGATTTATCCGATACGCTCTACGACCTGTTCCTCTGCGCCGACCGCCAATATTCGTGCGCCTACTACAAGTCGATGGATGACACTTTGGAGGAGGCCCAGGACCAAAAAAAGCGCCATATCGCAGCGAAGCTGCTGCTACGCCCGGGACAGCGAGTCCTCGATATCGGATCGGGATGGGGCGGCCTTGCGCTTCATCTCGCGCAACACCCAGGTGTCGACGTCACCGGAATAACTCTATCGACCGAACAGCATCAGTATGCGAACAGGCGTGCTGAAGACGACGGCTTGAAGGATCGCGTAAGATTCCTACTCCGGGACTATCGTGACGAAAGTGGCCGGTATGAGCGGATCGTCTCAGTAGGCATGTTCGAGCATGTCGGTATCGGTCATTTTCGCGAGTACTTCGCAAAGGTCCGCGACTCCTTGACCGACGACGGTGTCGCCTTGATCCATACGATCGGGCGTTCGGACGGGCCAGGCGCCGCCAATGCCTGGATGCAGAAATACATCTTCCCCGGAGGATACACCCCGGCGCTTTCTGAAATCACGCCGGTCGTCGAGCGCGCCGGCCTCCACATTACTGATATTGAGGTGTTGCGGCTTCACTACGCGGAAACATTAGCCGCTTGGCGGCAGCGATTCATGGCGCAGCGCGACAAGATTGCCGATCTCTATGACGATCGCTTCTGCCGGATGTGGGAATTCTACCTCGCCAGTTGCGAGGCCGCGTTCCGCCATTCGGGCCTCGTCGTCTTTCAGATTCAGCTCAGCAAACGCATCGACGCCGTGCCGTTGACCCGCGATTACATCTCGGCATGGGAGCAGTCTCATCCCCTAATGGATACAATGAGAGTTGGAACCGAAGCCTCGCGGCGCAAAGCATGCGGGGTTGCGCGTCACAACAGTGCTCGGGAGTCTGTCACGCCGCATCCGCATAACAACGCGCCCAGCACGCCGGTGGCGACCGGCATCGACGTGGTCGAAGAGGTGTCCATGGAGACGTTTCCGGCCAGCGATGCGCCAGCGTGGCTCTCCAGGCGCTCAGGGATGCGCAGTAACGGATAATCCGTTGACTCAAGTCAATTCGTTCTCTGGATACCGCCGTATGCTGCTTTTTCAAAAATCAGTGTTCTCAGTCCGAGGCCACAAGGAGTCCGAAAGGGAGAATTCACTATGGAACACAGTCACACACCACCGGTAGCTTCAGTTAGCGATGTTCGTGCGCCAGCACGAGAGTTCGATGCCGGCCTGCGCCAATACCTTCTGGGTGTCTACAATTACATGGCGGGTGGACTCGCCCTTACCGGGCTTGTTGCCTATGCAGCAGCGGCGACCGGTCTTTACCAAGCCATGGCAGGAACCCCTCTTTTGTGGGTGATCGTGTTCGCGCCGCTGGTGCTGGTCTTTTTGCTCAGCTTCCGCATAGACAAAATGAGCCTGGGCGCGGCACAGGCGAGCTTCTGGGGCTACGCCGCGCTGGTCGGGTTATCGCTCGCAAGCATATTCCTGGTTTACACGGGCGTGAGCATCGCGCGGGTGTTCTTTATCGCCGCCGGGACGTTCGGGGCGACGAGCCTTTACGGCTACACGACACGCACGGACCTCTCGCGTTTCGGCTCTTTTCTCTTTATGGGGCTCATCGGCATCGTCATCGCGAGCATCGTGAACATCTTTCTGAAATCCACCGGTTTGCAGTTCGGCATCTCGGTCATCGGCGTGCTCGTCTTCGTCGGCCTGACCGCATACGACACGCAGAGGATTCGGGCGATGTACTCCGCGGCCGATGATGCATCGGTCGGCGGCAAGAAAGCGATCATGGGCGCCCTCGCCCTCTATCTCGACTTTCTCAACCTTTTCCTCATGCTGCTTCAACTCTTTGGCAACCGCCGGCAATAGAGCACGCCGGGATATTGGAAGCGAGCCATGGGGAAAAAGCGAAAGGGGTCGCGAAAAACATCGCGTGACGATTACGAGACGTCGCTTCGCGCGCTGCAGATCGAGCTTGTCAAAGTCCAACGGCACGTCATTAAGCATGACCATAAAGTGCTGGTGATCTTCGAAGGCCGCGATGCGAGCGGGAAGGATGGGACGATCAAGCGGATCACGCAACATCTCAGTCCGCGCGAAACGAGGGTGGTGGCGCTTGGAAAGCCGTCCGAACGAGACCGCGCTTCTTGGTATTTCCAGCGCTTCGTGCCCCATCTGCCCGCAGCTCAGGAAATGGTCCTGTTCAATCGCAGTTGGTACAATCGGGCCGGCGTCGAGCGCGTCATGGGCTTTTGCACGAAGACCGAGTATCAGAATTTCATGGAGGCCGTGCTACCTTTCGAGCACATGCTGATTGGCGCCGGTATTCAGATCCTCAAGTACTACCTCGATATCGGCAGAAAGGAGCAGAAAAAGCGCTTGAACGCACGCCGGCGCGATCCATTGAAACAATGGAAGACGAGTCCGATCGATCGCGTCGCGTTGGAGCATTGGGACGCATACACAGATGCGAGGGACGAGATGTTGGCGCTCACATCGAGCGCTCGTGCCCCTTGGCTCGTGGTCCGGGCTGACGATAAGCGTAGCGCCCGCCTTAATATCATCCGCGATCTGCTCTCGCGGTTGGCTTGCCCGAGCACCAACAGGCATCTTGCCCAACCAGATTCGAAGATCGTTTTTCCATTCAGGAAGGCAAAAGCCCGTCTGCTGGCGGTGTAATGTGTTGAGAGATAGAGAGACGTGCAGATGCGCGTTTGACTGGGATCAATAACCTGCATTACCGACATCGGGTAACGTAGAAGCGTGGTTGCATTAATGGTTCATCAGCGGAGGAGACAATAAATGAACTGGCTCAGCAGCAATTGGATTTGGGTGGCGCTCGCGCTCGGCTTCGTCGCTCTCCATCTGGTCGGTCATGGCAGGCATGGCTACGCGCATCGGGGGCATGGAGGCCGCGAAAGAGCTGGCGATGAACGCCAGCCAGAGCGAGATGCGACTGGGCAGGGCGCGGTCACGGCGGCCAAACAACCGGTATCGGCGCCAGGTCACGATCACGCACGCGCTGAAACACAGCCCGTCGAGGATACCGCCGGGCGCACAACAGGCCACTCCTCTCATCGTCATCGCGGCTGCTAAGGCGCCGGGTTGCGGCGTCCGCCTCGGCGCTCGGACCAACTTGCTTTGGGTTTTGGAAAGCGCGACGCATGGTCGGATCACTGCCGCTTTGGACCGGCGCATAACATCGGGCGCCTATGCAGAGATGGCGAATCGGTCAAGCGCTGGGATCTTTCTGAATTGCGGGTCTACGTTCAAAGACAAGGCGGGCGGGCGTCCTCAGGAGTCGCGGCATGATCGGGTCTTCACGGTTTTCCACCCACGAGGTTTTCAACCAGCCGCCGCCATTAGAGGACTTCCATCTCTTTACGTCCGATCGCGTGCTTGCCGAAGCAGTCAGACGCGAAGGCGGGGGCGCCGCAATGGACTCGCTCATTTCATTTGGGGCGAAGATTGGCACGGCGCCAGTCATTGACCTTGGGCGGCAGGCCAACGTCTATCTGCCGGTACTCAAGGCCTTCGACCGCTTCGGGCACCGGACCGATCAAGTCGAGTTTCACCCATCCTATCACCAGCTGATGGCGCTCTCGATCGAACAAGGCTTGCAGGGTTCGCCGTGGAACTATCTTCTGGAGGGAAAGCAACCGCAATCCGGGGCCGTCGTTGCACGGGTCGCTGGTACATACATGATGAGCCAGGTGGAATCTGGACACGGCCGCCCGATTACCATGACCAATGCTGTGATGGCCGCCCTGGTCGTGCAGCCGGATCTCGTGGGCGTTTGGGGACCGCGCATTCTCTCGCGCCGTTACGATCCGGCTTTTCGTCCTGCGGAGCAGAAAGCAGGCGTTACGTTCGGCATGGGATGGTGACGTATACGCGGCTCGATTGCACGGTCGCGTCGGCGGGCATGATGCGACAAGCCGTGGCGCAGGCGGTTCATCATTGCTCCTATCGCACGGTCTTCCAGAAGCACCTGATCGATCAGCCGCTCATGGCAAATGTGCTGGCCGACCTTGCCCTTGAGAGCGAGGCGGCTACGGCCCTGTCCTTCCGCGTGGCGCGCGCCTTCGACCGGGCTCACGAGAACGAAGGCGAAGCTGCCTATAAGCGTCTGATGACCCCTATCGCGAAGTACTGGGTTTGCAAACGGGCGCCCAATCTTGCCTACGAGGCAATGGAATGCCTGGGAGGCAATGGCTATGTCGAGGACTCCGTGGCCGCCCGTATCTACCGCGAAATGCCCGTCAACGCGATCTGGGAGGGCTCCGGCAACGTCATGTGCCTTGACGTGCTGCGCGCTTTGCAGCGTGAGCCGTCGGCGATCGAGATTGTCATGGCGGAATTTGAAAAAGCGCGAGGCACCAATCCGCATTACGACGCCGCGCTCCTGCGTCTGAAGCGGCTATTTATAAGGTCTCCGGTACCGGAGGCAGACGCCCGAGGCATGGTCGAATTGCTCGCCAAGCTCGCCGCAGGCGCGCTGCTGCTCATGCACGCACCAGCAGCGGTGTCGGATGGGTATTGTCTTTCGCGCCTCGGCGAGCACGGCGACATGTACGGCAGCTTGCCTGCGGCAATCGACATCCGCGCGATCATTGAGCGGGCCCGCCCGCTTGATCAAAGCTCCTGATAGCGCTTGGACCGCGCGTGATGGCTTTTTATTTCGACTCTGGGACAAACGCGCGATCTGAGTCGAAGACCGCCTTGGTCGCCGCTTGGTTGCTGTGCCTTGTCTTCTATTTCCTGACATATGTGCTTCGTTCGGCGCCGGGCGTCATGATCCCGGAGCTATCCACTGCATTTGGCCTCACGCCGCTCGGTGTCAGCTCGCTGCTGGGACTTTACTATTACGCCCTTGCTGTTTTTTCCGTTATCGCCGGAGCATCGCTCGACCGTTATGGTGCTAAAGTCTCGCTTCCTCTCGGCGCTTTTATTGTGGCTGTTGGCAGCGCGCTGTTCGTCGTCGGCGGAATCGGATTTGCTGGAACGGGACGGCTACTGCAGGGTGCCGGTGCCGCCTTCGCGTTCATCGGCGCGGTCTACCTCGCTGCCCGGGGGTTTTCCGCCCGCTGGTTGGCTACTGTGATCGGCATCACACAGGCCGCCGGGCTACTCGGTGGCTTCGCTGGGCAGTTCGCAGTCAGCCCGCTCGTGCAGGGACCGATGACCTGGCAGGCTTTTTGGCTCTATGCGGGCCTCCTGATCGGCATCGTCGCCTTACTCCTGCTAATCATGGCACCAGGGAATCATGCTGCCCTGCATGGTTCCTTGCGCTCAATGTTCGCGTCATACAAGCTTATCCTGAGTAATCCGCAATTCTATCTCTGCGGTTTCATTGCCGGCTTGATGTTCATGCCCACAACAATTGGCGACATGATCTGGGGCGTAATCTTCGCGCGGCAAGGCCTTGGTGAGGACGCTGCGGAAGCCGTCGCACTTTCCTCCTCGGTGCCGCTCGGCTGGGCGATCGGCGCGCCGCTGCTGGGCTATGCTGCGGATCGGTGGGGCCGCAGGAAACCCATTTTGGCAGGTGGTATTGTGCTGATGCTGGTCTCCGGGACCGGCGTCGTCTACCTGCATCAGTACCTGTCGCCTCATATTAGCGGTCTGCTGTTCGGTATTGGCTCCGGTGCGGCGATGATCGCCTACACGATCGCCAAGGAGGGCAATCCCGATCATCTCAAAGGCAGCACCGCGGGGGCGATGAACCTCGTGGTCTTCGGTTTGACCGCTATCATCGGCCCGGTTTTTGGTCTCGTCCTGCAGGGGTTTTCCGGCGATCAACGCCTCAGCCTGCAGGCCTTCCATCAGGCCGACCTCATCTGGGCCGGCGCGATCATTCTCTCGCTCATCTTGACATTCTTTCTGCGCGAAACCGGTGCCGCGGCGAATGCGGCGCGGTCGTCTTAGAGACGGTTACCCTTAGCTTGGATCAAGGGCACCAAGCTGCTGGAACCAGGAGACAATCTTTCCCGGCAAACAGCGTTATTTATCGGCCGCAACGGTCACGAGTTTATTGTCGTGATTTAGCCGAGCGTTGCCCCACAATCATAGCGCAGCGCTACGTCATTACATGCAAGCAATTACCGTTATTAGTCGTCGGCTAGCGGTTGCCAAAATCAGGCAGACTTGGCCATTGACCCGGATCAATCCGCTCGTCGGTCTTGGGGAGTAACTTCTCGAAGCTTATCGGCTAACTACGATGGTCAATCGTGCCAAGGAGCACGCGCTATTGAATTCGGAGACACCATAGATGAACTTTGAGTCGTTCCCCATTCTTGCCGGCCACGGGCTGTCACGGCGCCGTTTCGTGCAAGGTATTGCGGCGCTTGGTGCCGGATATTCAGCAGCAATGTCTCGCGCACTGGCGTCAGATGCTGCTCAGACTGAACTTACAGGCACCGAGTTCGATCTGACTGTAAGCGCCCTGCCGGTCAACTTCACAGGCAAGAAGGCGGTCGCGACGGCCATCAACGGGCTCTTGCCGGCGCCGGTGCTGCGCGTGCGAGAGGGAGACACTGTAACCCTCCGCGTCACCAATCGGTTGAGCGAGCTCACCGCAATCCACTGGCATGGCATGATCTTGGATGCCGGCATGGACGGCGTGCCAGGCATCAGTTATCCGGGTATCGGACCAGGTGAAACCTTCACTTATCGTTTCACTGTGCGGCAAAGCGGCACCTACTGGTATCACGCTCACACACTGCATGAGCAAAGCGGCCTCTATGGCGCCATCATTGCTGAACCGCGACAACCTGACCCCATCAAAGCGGATCGCGATTATACGATCATGCTCAGCGATTGGACCGATGAGAACCCCCTCAACATTTATCTGAACCTGAAGAAGATGGGGGGCTATTACAATTTTGGCCAACCCACCGTTGGAGACTTCTTTGGCGATGTTTCGCGAATTGGTCTCGCCAACGCCGTCAAGAAGCGCCGCATGTGGAACGCGGCGCGGATGAGTCCCACGGACTTCAGCGATGTGTCGGCGGCCACCTACACATACCTTATGAATGGCACGACCCCGGCAGGCAATTGGACGGGAATTGCGCGTCCTGGCGAACGCGTGCGCCTGCGTTTCATCGGAGCGGGCACGGCCACGTTTTTCGATGTGCGGATTCCAGGACTGAAGCTGACCGTGGTAGCGACCGACGGTCAACCAGTGGAAGCCGTTGAAGTTGACGAATTTCGCATCGGCCCCGGTGAAACCTATGACGTGATCGTCCAAATCCCGGACAGTCGCGCCTATACCATTTTTGCCCAGTCGATGGACCGGACGGGTTACGCGCGCGGCACGCTGGCGTCACACATCGGCATGCAAGCGGAAGTGCCTCGTACCGACGCGCAAGTGTGGCTCGACGAGGTCGACATGATGGGCGCGATGGCCGGCATGTCCGACATGCCGGGTATGGACATGGGGCCGCCTGCTCCGCATGCACGGACCGAGTATGGTCCGGGGGTCGATATGCGCATCGATAACCCGCGCACCAATCTTGACGACCCTGGCGTTGGCCTGCGCGACAATGGCCGCCGCGTCCTCACATATGCCGATCTGCGCACGGTCGGCGGCGCCCTCGATCCCCGTGTGCCTGACCGCGAAATCGAGTTGCACCTCACGGGCCACATGGAGCGTTTTATCTGGTCGATCGATGGCGTCAA
>JAIEMI010000102.1 GCA_019752235.1 Rhodospirillaceae bacterium | reverse complement strand
CAAAGTCACCGCGCAAAATGTTGTCGAAGCCGTGCACGACGTTTTCAATCCGAAACGCCTGCAAGTCGGCCAGGAACTTGAACTCGCATATGACGCCGTCGGCATCGACGGCGATGCAAAGCCTCTCTCGGCGGTGAGTTTCGAAATCGATGCGGAGCGCAGCGTATCGGTAAGCCGTCAGGACGACGGCACGTTCGCGGCCAGGGAAATTGTCGCGAACACGCATCGTGAATTCGTGCGCACCGAAGGCGACATCAAATCGACGCTGTTTGAAGCCGCGCAGCAGCAAAACATTCCTATCGACGTGCTGACGGCGATGGTGAAGATTTTCTCATACGACGTCGACTTCCAGCGCGACATCCAGAAAGGCGACTCCTTCCAGGTGATGTACGAGCGCACGGCCACCGAAGACGGCCGCGCCGTGCGCAACCTCAATATCCGCTACGCCGCCATGACGCTCAGCGGCTCGCCGATGAAATTCTACGCCGTCCGTCAGGAAGATGGCACTTACGAATACTATAACGATAAAGGCGAAGGGGTCCGCAAAGCGCTGCTGCGGACGCCCGTCAACGGCGCCATCCTGACGTCGGGCTTCGGCATGCGCCGTCATCCGATCCTGGGTTACTCGCTGCTGCATAAGGGTGTCGACTTCGGCGTGCCCACCGGCACGCCCATCATGGCCGCCGGCGACGGCGTCATCGAAAAACGCGACAGCGGCGGCGCCTACGGCAACTACCTCCGCATCCGGCATCAGTCCAGTTACGCCACCGCCTACGCCCACATGAGCCGCTTCGGCGACGGCATGACGGTCGGCAAGCGCGTGCGCCAGGGCCAGATCATTGGTTATGTCGGCGCAACCGGCCGCGTCACCGGCCCGCACCTGCACTTCGAAGTCCTGAAGAACACCACCCAGGTCAACCCGATCACGGTGAAATTCCCAGCCTCAGCCAAACTCGAAGGCGCGCTGATGAACAAGTTCCGCGCCATTAAGTCGGAAACGGACCAGACCTACGCCGCGCTCGACGCTTCGACCAATATCGCGCAGGCCGCGGATGAAGCCGCTTCGGAGTCAGATACGGAGGCCGAACAGAACTAAGCCGGCCCTGTCGAGATGAGAGAAAAAGCCGCGGCCTGATCAGCCGCGGCTTTTTATTGGCCGACTTAATGCAACAGGGCCGGCTTCGCGCCGTCGCCTTTGGGAGGTACGCCGTGCAGTGACGGACTACCGTCACTCTTGAACTCCTTGCCATCGATGATGAGGCCATCCTCGCCGGCGGAAATCCTCACCGTCGATCCGTCGCTGACGGAACCTTCCAACACCATCAGCGCCAGCGGGTTCTCGACGCTCCGCTGAATGACACGCTTCAAGGGCCGCGCACCATAGACCGGGTCGTAGCCGTGCTCGGCCAGCCAGGCGCGGGCCTTGGCATCGAGCTCCAGCGTGATGCCGCGCTCTTCCAAACGTTTGGCGACGCGCACGATTTGAATATCGACGATGCTGGCCATCTGCGCCTTGAACAGGCGGTGGAACAGCAGCACTTCATCCAGGCGATTCAGGAATTCCGGCCGGAAGGCCC
Source organism: Rhodospirillaceae bacterium (assembly GCA_019752235.1). Taxonomy (GTDB): domain Bacteria; phylum Pseudomonadota; class Alphaproteobacteria; order Rhodospirillales; family Rhodospirillaceae; genus SHVO01. The sequence continues at coordinate 8,619 of JAIEMI010000102.1, read as the reverse complement.
CGCGCACCACCGCCATCACCTGATCGCGGACGACGCTGGAATCCTCGCCTTCGCCCTGATTCGCCAAAATATCTGCACCCAGGTTTGACGTCAGCACGATCAATGTATTGCGGAAGTCGACGGTGCGGCCCTGACCGTCCGTCAGGCGCCCATCGTCCAGCACTTGCAGCAGTACGTTAAACACATCGGGATGCGCTTTCTCGACCTCGTCGAACAGAATCACTTGGTACGGCCTGCGGCGTACGGCTTCCGTCAGCGCGCCGCCTTCGTCATAACCGACATACCCCGGGGGCGCGCCGATGAGCCGGGCGACCGAATGTTTTTCCATGTACTCCGACATGTCCATGCGGACCATGGCGGTTTCATCGTCAAACAGGAACGCCGCCAGCGCTTTGGTCAACTCGGTCTTGCCGACGCCCGTGGGGCCGAGGAAGAGGAAAGAGCCGATCGGGCGGTGAGGGTCACCCAGCCCCGCCCGGCTGCGGCGCACGGCGTTGGACACGGCCTCGATAGCTTCCTTTTGCCCGACAACGCGCTTGCCGAGTTGTTCTTCCATGCGCAGCAGTTTATCGCGTTCGCCTTCCAGCATTTTATCGACGGGAATACCGGTCCAGCGTGAAACGACACCCGCGATATGTTCGGGCGTGACCTCTTCTGTCACCATGCCGCCGCCATTCGTGCCCTCGGCAGCTTTCAGACGGCGCTCCATTTCAGGGATGATCTGGTGTTGCAATTGCCCGGCGCGTTCGTACTCGCTACGGCGCAGGGTCTGCTCGAGTTCCATGCGCGCATGTTCAAGCTCTTCCTTGACCTTGGTGGAGTCCGCCAGTTTGGCCTTTTCGGCCTGCCAACGGCGCGTGACGTCGGCGGAGTCCGCCTCCAGCTTCATCAGCTCTTCCTCAAGATCCTCCAGGCGGTCTCGCGAGGCCTGGTCTTTTTCCTTTTTCAGCGCCTCGCGCTCGATCTTGAGCTGCACGATGCGCCGGTCCAGCTCGTCCAGTTCTTCCGGCTTCGAATCCACCTGCATGCGGAGGCGGCTGGCCGCTTCATCCATCAAATCGATGGCTTTATCGGGCAGAAAGCGGTCGGTGATGTAGCGGTTGGACAATGTTGCCGCGGCCACCAAGGCGCTGTCGGAAATGCGCACGCCGTGGTGCAGCTCGTATTTTTCCTTAATGCCGCGCAGGATCGAGATAGAGTCCTCGACCGTCGGCTCGCTGACGAACACCGGCTGGAAACGCCGCGCCAGCGCCGCGTCCTTTTCCACGTGTTTGCGGTACTCGGTGAGCGTCGTCGCACCCACGCAATGCAGTTCGCCGCGCGCCAGGGCCGGTTTCAGCAGGTTCGACGCGTCCATGGCGCCCTGTGTCGCGCCCGCGCCGACCAAGGTGTGCATCTCGTCGATGAACATGATGATCTGGCCGGCCGCGGAGGTGACTTCATTCAGCACCGCCTTCAGGCGCTCTTCAAACTCGCCGCGGAACTTGGCGCCCGCGATCAACGAGCCCAGATCCAGCGACAGCAGGCGCTTTTCCTTCAGACTCTCGGGCACATCGCCGTTGACGATACGCAACGCCAAGCCTTCGATAATGGCGGTCTTGCCGACGCCGGGCTCGCCGATCAACACGGGATTGTTTTTGGTCCGGCGCGACAGCACCTGCACCGTGCGGCGGATCTCCTCGTCACGGCCGATGACGGGATCAAGTTTCCCTTCCCGTGCCGCGGCGGTGAGGTCGCGGGTGTATTTCTTCAACGCCTCGTATTGGTCTTCCGCGCTGGAGCTGTCGGCGGTGCGGCCTTTGCGCAAGTCCTTGATGGCGGCGTTGAGGCTGGTGGGGGTGACGCCCGCGTCGCGCAGGATGCGGCCCGTCGCGCCAGCCTTGGCGGTCGCCAGCGCCAACAGCAGATATTCTGCGGTGACAAAGGAATCGCCCGCCTTCTCCGCCGCTTGCTGCGCCTGATCCAGCGCACGCGACAAATCCTGCGACGTATACATCTGCGAACCGCTGCCCTCGACCTTGGGCAACTTCTTCAACTCGGCTTCGGTCGCGGCAAAGGCCTTGGCGGAATCGCCGCCGCCCGCGGTGATAAGCTGCGCCGCCATGCCCTCTTTGTCGTCGAGCAGCGCCTTCAGCAGATGTTCTGGCGTGATCTGCTGATGATTGTCCCGAAGCGCGATGGTCTGCGCGGCCTGCAGAAAGCCTTTGGCGCGGTCGGTGAATTTTTCCAAGTTCATAGTCTTCCTTCTCGGACTCGGACAGCTGCCGGAGAGGCACACCACACAACGCACCCGCGTGCGCCCCCGTTCCCGGGACAGAGCCTGTGTCCGCCCCAAAATATTGGGGTGGATGTCTCATCCTGCAAGGGCTAGACGCTTAAAGTCGCGTTCGTGCGGCGCCTACGGAACACCGTAAGCGTGAACCTTTTTTAGGGCGTTGACCGTCGTCAAGCCCCTGGCCGATAGGAAGATGTTCGCTAGACCCTATTCTCCGGCGCCCGCGTCGGCGACGCTGCGCTCGCGCGGCGGACCACGCCGGCGGCGGCCTTGATTGCGGGCTGCGCCATGCTCGCCAGCGCCTTGCTCAGTGCCACCCGGCTCACCTTGCGGGGCGGCGGGAGACGCTTCGGGCGCGATCCCCAAAATGCCCGGTGGCAAGCCGATATCCACGTCCTGCTGGATCTGCGCTGGCGGTTGCTGGGTTTGCTGCGGTTGCTGCTGGGGCTGATGTTGCGGCTGCGCGTACTGCTGCGGCTGCTGGTTTTGCGGCTGGTACTGGGGCTGCTGATAATTGCCGCCGTTGTCGCCCTGCCCCTGATAGTCGCCGTCATCACGGTCATTGCCGCCCTGGTCACGGTCGTTGCCGCCTTGGTAGGGGCGCTGCTGGCCGTTATTCTGCGGGTTCTGACCGTTCTGCTGCTGCTCGAAGCGCGCATTCAGAACCCGGTAGTAATGGTCGGCATGCTGAAAGTAATTTTCAGCCAGCACACGGTCGCCGGAGGAACTGGCGTCGCGCGCCATGGCCAAGAACTTTTCCATGAGCTGCTGGGCATTACCCCGTATGCGCCCGTTGTTATTCCCATCAAAGCTGCGGTTTGGGCCCCCGCCGCCACCGCCGCCTGGACGCGGCTTGCCGTTGTTACGGCCACGCTGACGATTTTTCATATTGTTGTTATGTTGCTTATTGTTCATCAAAACGAAGTGACCTTTTGAACACAGTTCCCCAACGAGACGTCCGCCCTTAACGGATGGCGTGGCTAAACGGTGCCACGACAGCACGATGTATTTTCGGGGGTGCTCGTAAAGCGGTACCAAGCCGCTTTAAATTGGCGAAATCCTCGGCGTTACGGCTGGCGACCTATTCAAAGCCTTGGTGGGGCTTGAACAACGCTCCCGGGATCTTCGCTCTACGGCCCCGATGGTATTCAGCTTGGCGGGTTTTTCCAACTGTTTTTTGGGGCTTAAGCGGCGAAACCGCCCCTGAATCAGACTGTAACAGCCTCTAAACACCGCACGAATCCGGCTAAATCACGATGCGCGACTTCAGGGCCGAAATCATTGTTTTGCAGCAGCGCCGCGACATCCGCCGTCTGCGCGGCGCCGATTTCCAGGAATAACCGCCCGCCGTCCGCCAGCACCGCCCGCGCCGCCGGGATCAATGCGCGATACGCCCCTAAGCCGTCGGCACCGCCGCGCAAGGCCAGGGCCGGATCAAAGCGCGCCACGGTGGGCGCCAACGCGTCCATCTCGCTATCGGTGATATAAGGTGGATTGCTGACGATGATGTCTAACTTTTCCGTAACACCATCGCACCAATTTCCAACTCTAAAGTCCGTGCGCGACGCGAGGCCGAGCCGCGCGGCGTTGCGCGCGGCCATCTCTACCGCGCCGGGATTGAGATCGATACCGATGCCCGTGGCTTCGGGCCAATCCTTCAGAATCGCGAGCAGAATGCAGCCCGTGCCGGTGCCGAGATCGAGGATGCGCGGAGACGGATATTGGGCGCGGCGTTCCAATACCGCAGCCACAAGCGTTTCGGTATCGGCGCGCGGATCCAGCGTGTCCGGAGAGAGCAAAAAATCGAGACTCCAGAAGCCGCGATGACCGGTGATGCGGGAAACAGGCTCGTGCTGTTGACGCCGCGCGGCAAAATCGCGGACGAGAACGGACTCCGCGTCGGTAAGGATGCGGTCGGCGCGGGCAAACAGCAGCGAAGGCTCTAGGTTGACGGCGTGACCAACCAGAATACGCGCATCCAAACGCGGCGTATCAAGCCCGGCAGCGCTAAAGGCTGCCGTAAGTTCCGTGACGGCGCGACCGATGGTCCACTGCTGCGCCATGGCGGCGTTTACGTGAGAGCCGCAAGACGTTCGGCTTGATCCTCAGCCGTGAGGGCATCGACCAATTGATCGACGCCGCTGCCTTCCATGACTTCCTGAATATTATAAAGCGTCAGGTTAATGCGGTGATCGGTGACGCGGCCCTGCGGGAAATTGTAGGTGCGGATACGTTCCGACCGGTCACCGGAGCCGACTTTGCTTTTGCGGTCCGCCGAGCGTTTTGCATCGAGCGCCTGGCGCTTCACGTCGTAAAGGCGTGCGCGCAGAATGCTCATGGCGCGGGCACGATTCTTGTGCTGCGACTTTTCCTCCTGACACTTCACGAAAAAGCCCGTCGGAATGTGCGTGATACGTATGGCGCTTTCGGTCTTGTTCACGTGCTGTCCGCCCGAACCTTGCGATCGCATGGTTTCGATGCGCAGATCTTCCGGATTGATCTCAATATCGACTTCTTCGGCTTCCGGCATCACCGCGACGGTGGCGGCCGACGTATGGACACGTCCACTGCCTTCGGTTTCCGGAACACGCTGCACACGATGCACGCCGGATTCGAACTTGAGACGGGCGAAGACATTGCGGCCGGTGACGTTGGCAATGGCTTCCTTGAAGCCGCCCAAGCCGGTTTCATTGAGATCGACGATCTCGAACTTCCAGCCTTTCTGCGAGGCGTAGCGTTCGTACATCCGGAAAAGCTCGGCCGCGAACAGCGCGGCTTCCTCGCCGCCCGTGCCGGCGCGCACTTCGAGAATGGCGTTTTTGGCGTCCGCCTCGTCCTTGGGTAAAAGCGAGACATGGACTTTTGCCTCCTGAGCCGCAATCTCGGCCTTCAGGCGGTGGAACTCCTCCTCGGCCATGGCCTTCATATCGGCGTCGCCGCTGTCGATCAGGGCTTTCGCGTCTTCGAATTCCTTTTTAAGCCGGCGCAGCGTCTGGATCTCTTCGACGATGGGGCCGAGATCCGAGAATTCCTTGCTGAGCTGCGCGAACTTCGCGCCGCTGCCCTCGTTCATGAGGGCCTGCAACTCGTCATAGCGCGTCAATAGCTTGCTGAGATTTTCTTCCAGACTCATGGTGGGCCTTACTTATAGCCGGCCAAATGCCGCGCAAGGTCGGCCTGCGGCACTTTCACCTGCTCGCCGCTGTCGAGATTGCGCACGGTCGCCACGCCTTCGCGCATTTCATCGCCGCCCAGGATCACGGCCACGGCGGCTTTGATCTTGTTGGCGCGCGTCATGCGCTTGCCCATATTGCCGCTATAGCCCAAGTCCACCGTGAAACCGGCTTGGCGCAGCGTGGCGGTAATGCCCAGCGCAACCTTGCCTTCCTCGTCACCGATAGGGATTACGGCGATGGGTCGCGCCGCAGCCGCCAATTCCGGCAACAGCATCGACAGGCGTTCGATCCCCGCCGCCCAGCCAATGCCCGGCGTCGGTGGTCCACCCATCTGCTTGATGAGGCCGTCGTAACGTCCGCCGGCCAGCACGGTACCCTGCGCGCCCAGCGCGTCGGTCGTGAACTCGAAGGCGGTGTGGCCGTAGTAATCCAACCCGCGCACGAGGGCCGGATTGACCTTAAACGCAATGTTCTGCGCGGCGAGGCCGTCCTGTACCGCCTTGAAGAAATCCTTCGAGGCGTCATTGAGGTATTCCGTGAACAGCGGCGCACCAGCCGCGGCGGCTTTGTCGGCCGGATCCTTGGAGTCCAGAATGCGCAGCGGATTGCGCGTCAAGCGTTCCTGGCTGTCGGCGGACAATTGGTCTTTACGCGCGCTGAAAAACGATACCAATGCTTCACGATACGCCGCGCGGCTTTCGGTATCACCCAGCGAATTCATTTCCAGCGTGACGGCGCCCGTGAGCTTCAGTTCGCCGAGGATGTGCGCGGCCAGCGCAATGACTTCAACGTCCGCCTGCGGTGTCGCCACGCCCAACAACTCGACGCCGATCTGATGAAACTGGCGCTGGCGGCCCTTCTGCGGACGCTCATAGCGGAACATGGGGCCGCGGTAGAAGAACTTCAGCGGCGTCTGCTGCGTGAGGCCTTCGGAGATGAACGCGCGCGCCACACCCGCCGTGCCTTCGGGGCGCAGCGTGATATTGTCGCCGCCCTTGGTCTCGAACGTGAACATTTCCTTGGTAACAATGTCCGACGTATCGCCCAGCGTGCGCTTGAAGACGTCGGTGAATTCAAACACCGGCGTGGCGATTTCGCCGTAACCGTACCGGCGCGCGATCTCGAAGGACGTTTCCTCCACATGCCTGTGGCGGCGGATGTCCTCGAACATGAGATCGTGGGTGCCCTTGATGGGCTGTAATTGGGACACAGGGTGTATTCCGGTTAGGAAAAAGGTGCGAAGCGGGTTGAGTAGTTTGGGCCGAGGCCCGCTACTCGGCGGCGCTGGAATGCGGTGTCGCGGCCGCGGTAGCGGCAGCCATTTCGGCGGCCTTCTTTTCGACCAATTGAACGATATGGTCGATTTTTTTATCGTCGTCGATGTTGTGATCGGCAAGGCCGCCGACGTAAATCTTGTGGCTACCGCTGCCGCCGCCGGTCAGACCGACGTCGGTTTCGCGCGCTTCGCCGGGGCCGTTGACGACGCAGCCGATAATCGACAGCGATACAGGCTGGGCGATGTGCGCCAGGCGCTGCTCCAAAATCTCGACGGTCTTGATAACGTTGAAGCCCTGACGCGCGCAGGACGGGCACGACACGATACGCACGCCGCGATGACGCAGGTCCAGCGACTTCAGCATATCGAAGCCGACCTTAACTTCTTCCACGGGCTCGGCGGACAAGGACACGCGGATGGTGTCGCCGATCCCGGCCCACAACAGCGCACCCATACCGATAGACGACTTCACCGTGCCGGAACGCAAACCGCCCGCTTCGGTGATGCCGAGGTGCAAAGGATAGTCGCAAACGTCGGCCAATTGCTGATAGGCCGCGACGGCCAGGAACACGTCCGAAGCCTTCACGCTGATCTTGAATTCGCGGAAGTCGTTGTCTTCGAGAATCTTGGCGTGCTCCTGCGCGCTTTCCACCAGCGCGTCGGGGCACGGCTCGCCGTATTTCTCAAGCAGGTGACGTTCCAGACTGCCGGCGTTGACGCCGATGCGCATGGAGCAGTTGTGGTCCTTCGCCGCCTGCACAACATCCTTCACGCGTTGGGCGCTGCCGATATTGCCGGGATTGATGCGCAGGCACGCGGCGCCCGCCTGGGCGGCCTCGATCGCGCGCTTGTAGTGAAAGTGAATGTCCGCGACGATCGGTACGGTCACCTGCTTGACGATGTGCTTCAGGGCCGCGGTGGACTCCTCATCCGGGCACGACACGCGCACGATGTCCGCACCCGCGTCCACGCAGCCGTTGATCTGCGCGACGGTGCCGGCCACATCCGTGGTCAGTGTATTGGTCATGGTCTGCACGGCGATGGGCGCGCCGCCGCCGATCGGCACGTTGCCGACGTGGATCTGGCGCGATTTGCGGCGCTGAATGTCGCGGTAGGGGCGCAGGCTCATGAAATCTCTCGTTTTTTCCCCTGGGCCGGACTTTAACCGGTCCGCCCCGGGTGTGCGGCTTATACCGCAAAATTCCCGCCGTCCAAAGGGCCAAGCGGGTGACAGCCGCTAAAAGACCGCAATCTAAGGCGTCGTCGGGCCTTTAAGGTGGTCCGGATCGAGCGGGACACCCTTTGCGAAAACCCCGGCGTCCAGGGCCGGCATGACCGTGCCGTTCACCAGAATTTCCAGATCCCCCGGCTTGGCGGTAACCAGCGTCATCCCGCCGCCGCCTTCGGGCGCGCGGAACACTTCTCCCTTTTTCAAAAGCTGGGTGCGGTCGACCTGCTCGGCCACTTTCAAGGTGATCCATACGTCGGCCTTGGCGCGCAGCTCGACGACGTCTGCAGGCTCTTGTTCGACGGGCGGCCCGTCAGTGGATACCGGAATGTCGGCATCGGGCGCCGTGCCGGTCTCAGGCACCAAGCCTGCCGTCGGGGTCTCGCCCGGCGGCGTGTCCACCGGAACATCCGTGCCGTCTTCCGTGGTCATCTCTTCAGGCGCAGGTGCGGCAGCGGGTGTCTCGGCGGGCGGCGCGGCGGCGGGATTCAACAACGCTGACAAGCGGTCCGGCACTTCTTGAATCACCTGTACGGCATTGCGGTCGGCACCAGCTACGGCGTACCAGACGCCGTAAATCACCATGCCCATGATCATCGCGATCAGGATCAAAGCGCCCGACGGCACGCCGGAGTCCGGCGTCGGCATCGGAAACTCAAACACC
>JAIEMI010000093.1 GCA_019752235.1 Rhodospirillaceae bacterium | reverse complement strand
ACGATTCCGGATTATCGCCAGTACTCCGGCGGTATCGTCGGCGGCCTGACCTGGAAATTGAGCGACGACTTTTCGTTCAAGTCCATCAGCGCTTACCGCAAGAACAAAGTTTCTTTTCCGATCGACTTTGACCAGACCAACACCGCTTTCCCGTCTGGAGTTCAGGGCAAGGACTTCCAGGGCTACAACGGCAGTGAACAGATTAGCCAGGAACTCCAGCTCACCGGCAAGATGGATTGGCTGAACGTCGTCGCGGGCCTGTACTACTTCCATGACACTATTGATCCGGCCTTCTTCAGGCTCGGCATCAACGTCGCGACGCCGCAGACACCGTTCCTTGTACGCCTGCAGTTGGGTGGCACCACCAAGACCAACGCCTATGCCGCCTACGGCCAGGCGACGGCGGCGGTGACGGATCAACTGAGCGTTACGGCCGGTGTCCGCTACAGCCACGAACGCCGCGCATCGACGTCGCTGCAGATCATTCCGGAATTTTTCCTGACGCAGACAGATGCCAAGTCGGCGACCTTCAACGACGTCTCGCCGAAGTTCACGGTCGATTACCAGTGGACCGATGACTTCATGACATATGTCACGGTCAGCAGAGGTTTCAAAAGCGGCGGGTTCGACGTGAGCGCTTCGCCGCCGCTCGTGGCGTTCAAGCCGGAAACCATCTGGGATTATGAGGCCGGCGCGAAGCTGCGCACATCGTGGGGCACCATCGACGTATCCGCTTTTCACTATGACTATAAGAATCTGCAACTTGCTCAAATCGTCAACGGCCTGCCCAACACCACCAACGCCGGTTCATCCGATGTGAATGGTGTGGAGGCGGCCTTTACCGTCAAGCCAACGGACGCGCTGACGGTGACCACGGCGTTGGCCTACCTTGATGCACAGTTTAACCAGGTGATCGAAAACGATACGCTCACGGGCTTACCGCGCAACCTGCGGGGCAACCGTCTGCCCGGTTCGGCGAAGTATGCCGCCAACGTCGCCGTGCAGTACGATATTCCGGTGGGTGAAAATACGCTGAGCCTGTTGGGCGAGTGGAACTGGCACGACCGGCTGTATTTCACCGAGTTTAATTCCAAGCAAGTCTCACAAGGCGCAATCTCCACCATCAACGCCTCCGCCCGCTATACCTTCGAGGATCGCCAATGGTATGTCGAAGTTTACGGCAAAAACCTGTCTGACCGTTTGATCGCTTCGCAAAAATGGATCACCGGCGCGGGCTTCGGCAGCATGGTGATCGGTAACCTTGCCGCACCGCGAACTTTCGGCGCGACCGTGCACTACAACTTCTGACGTGTAGCCGCCCGGCGGCTGTGCCAGAATTAGAAAGCGGCGGGGCGGGGGCGGTGCTCCCGCCTCATGCCGTTTGTCGTGTGTGGAACGCCTGGAGGTTTTCATGAGCCGGCTGAAAGTCTGCGCGGTGGTCGGCGCCGGTGATTACATCGGCGCCGGCGTGGCCAAACGATTCGCGCGCGAGGGCTATGCCGTCTTCGCGGGGCGGCGGAATGGCGACAAGTTAGCGCCCTTGGCGGCGGGTATAAAGGCCGCGGGCGGGGTTTGCGTGCCGCGCGCGCTCGACGCGCGTAAGGAGGAGCAGATCGCCGCCTTCATGGCCGAAGCCGCCGCCTATGGCGATCTTGAAGTCTGCGTCTTCAATGTCGGCGGCAACGTGCGTTTTCCGATTCTGGAAACCACCGAGCGGGTGTTCCGCAAGGTGTGGGAACAGGCCTGTTACGCGGGTTTTTTGACGGGGCGCGAAGCTGCCCGCCACATGCTGGTCAAGGGCGGGGGATCGATACTCTTCACCGGCGCCACGGCCAGCTTGCGGGGCGGCGCGGGATACGCGGCCTTCGCCGGCGCCAAATTTGGATTGCGTGCCGTGGCGCAGTCCATGGCGCGGGAACTTGGGCCGCGGAACATCCATGTTGCGCACTTGGTGCTGGACGCGCAGGTCGATACCCAATGGGTGCGCGAACGTATTGCCGAGGCTTCGGGCGTAGCGGCGCTCGACAAACTTAAACCTGACGAACTCATGGATCCCGAGGCCGTTGGGGAAATTTATTGGCAACTTCACGGCCAGCCGCGCAGCGCCTGGACACACGAAATGGATATCCGTCCGTTCTTGGAAAAATGGTGATTTCGCCGTATCCGCCTCTCACCTTTCGGACAGCTTTGCCGTCCCATCACCATCACTTTCGGGTGTAAGTCGCTATTTTGTTACACTTTGTAGCCAATTAGTTTCCCGATGATTCTTGAGAAGAAGCGGGAGCTGATGCACCGTGCTTATGCGGGCCGGGCCCCTCTGGCGGATAACTCCAAATATCCGCGATGTCGGACCGCATCGGGTTTACTCGGTGCAGGTTCTTGAATTTCTTCTGCAAACACAACTGAGTACATCCGAGCCATAAAACCTCAAATGGAGTGTGGCTATGGACTATTATGATTATCGCGAACTGCGCACATTGCTCCTTCACTCTCGGCTGCTGAATTACCAGATCGGCGTGGAGGAAATGGAGACCAAACCCAATCGCTTCCGGCTTTTTAATCTCAAAAAGCTCCGCTTTGCGGTCTTGGATCGGATATCGGGCCATTTAAGGCAATATAAACCCGCATAACCGAGCATTGCATACCGAAGCGACGCGCCGTGATGAATCGCCTTGCGGCGAGCAGGCTAGCGTAAGATTTTAACCAGGGAGATTGGCATGTCCGCGCTCATATTGATTACGTTTTCGACGATCGGCACAATCTATGTGATTTGGTTCGCGAACGAGATGATCGTTGAGTGAGTGACGCTCTGTTAGGGCTACTCAACTAAGATACCCCGGCTGTGCCGTGCTCTATTCACGGCACAGTCGGTCAGTACCCCGAAACCATCCTTGTTGTTCGAGAATCGCCGCGGACATGTGTCCATCGACCACGTCCGTTGTGTCCCAGGGCTCGTTTCTCAATAAAGAGAAATGTAATTTCTAGAGCTGATGCCCGGAAGAAAGACTCGCTAGAATACCGGCGGCGTACAAAACCGAGTCACAAAAGACCGCGTTAATTCGGGGGGACATCCAGATAAAACCAATATGTAATGGAGAAACATGCAGCGGCCCTACCCATGGCCGCTTTGGATGTCTTCGATGGAGCGAACATGGATAGCATTTTGACTTTGGCAGGAGCTAATCTTGTGTCTCCCATCGTTCTAAGCTTTGTGCTTGGTTTTTCGGCTGCCCTGGCGCGGTCTGATTTGAGTTTTCCAGAAGCCGTGGCGAAAGGACTGTCTCTCTACCTTCTGTTTGCAATCGGATTTAAGGGTGGAGCGAGCGTGGCGGCCCACGGCGTCGATATGAACTTGATTCTGGCTTTGCTCTCCGGGGTCGCCCTGTCTCTCCTTCTTCCGTTTGTGGCATTCGGATTGCTCCGTTTTCTCACGCAGGTCTCGGCCGTCGATGCAGCCGCGGTTGCCGCGCACTACGGTTCAATTTCGATAGTGACATTCGTCGCCGCGACCACGCTTCTTGCTGGGCGTGGAATCTCCTCCGAGGGCTACATGGTTGCGATGGCCGCGGCGATGGAAGCGCCGGCAATTCTCTCAGCTCTTTGGCTCGCATCCCGGTACGGCAAAGAAACGCAGCGGGTTGGACCGGAGCTTTGGCGGGAAATAATGCTCAACGGTTCGATAGTTCTGCTTCTTGGCGCGTTTGCCATTGGCTGGGTCACGGGTGAACAAGGCATGAAAGAAATAGAGAACTTTATTGTTTCTCCCTTTAAGGGCGTCCTTTGCCTGTTCTTGCTGGATATGGGGCTGGTTGCGGGCCGCGGCCTACGTGGCAGCAGCAAGGTATTGTCCCCTGGGGCGGTGGCGTTTGGATTCTTGATGCCGCTCGTGGGCGCCGCCGCGGGACTTTCCACCAGTGTGGCGCTAGGACTTTCATTGGGCGGATCGGTGCTTCTTATGGTGCTTGGCGCCTCCGCTTCATATATCGCCGCGCCGGCAGCCATGAGAGTTGCCTTGCCTGAAGCCAACCCCGCCCTGTCGCTGACGCTCGCGTTAGGAGTTACGTTCCCCTTCAATTTAACGCTGGGGATTCCGCTCTACATCTTGATTGCAAGTGCCATAATTGGGAGCTAAGGCGATGGAGATGCATAAAGCCAAACGCGTGGAGATCATTCTAGAAGCCGTCGTGGAACGTCAGCTGACCAACGCGCTTAAGGACGCTGGCGTAACGGGATACACGGTGCTGCCCGTGAGTGGGGGGTCTGGACGCTCAGGATATTGGAGTCGCGAGGGGCAAGTGGGGCGGGCCGGGGGAATGATTGCGGTTATCTGTCTTGTGCGGGATGATCGCTTAGATCAACTGGTCGAAGCCGCTTTCACCGTGGTCGAGCGCCACATAGGTGTTGTCAGTGTCTCTGACGCCTACGTGTTGCGTGCGGAACGCTTTTGATAGGGCATGTTCTAACTACGCCGCTTGAACAATCGCAGAACTATACAGCGCCTCACGCAGATTGGCGCCCGGCCGCCGTGACTTTGTATACCCCCTCATTCTGACGGCGCCCCAGAACCGTTCGCCTTATATTTTTACAATCTTGTAATCCCTCTTTTCTTGTTTTCTTTCCCTGTATCCCTACTTTTTCAGAGCGGGCCGGGCCCCTCTGGCGGTTATTTCGATAGCCGCGATGTCGGACCGCATCGGGTTAACTCGATGCTGGGTCCGTTCGTCCCGTAACACCCGAAATCGAGTTGGCCTGATCTCCATAAACATTCATTGGAGTGAGGCAATGAACGATCTGCTCTACCGTATGTCGATTGTGCATCGGAAGTTGGACAAGGAGATTAAACACGAGGCGACGCGCCGGCTGCCGGATTTCTTGCGCCTCGCGCGACTGAAGAAGCTACGCCTAGCTCTCAAGGACCGGATAGCGAGGCTTGTAAAATTTCCGTTGTTGAATTCTCCAGTATAAGCCGGAGCACAAACTTGAGCGGTGGGCGCAATGCCCGCCGCTTTCCCTTTGTTTAACTTTACGCGTATGGCGCCGCGCGCCACGTTCCGTCTCTGGGGTTTCCATGGAATTTTTCGACACACTTTGGCTCGGCAAACCCCTGTGGATGTGGTTTGCGTTTATTGGCTTCGTCGCCGCGCTGTTGTCGCTCGATCTCGGCGTTCTGCATCGTAAACAGCACGAGATCGGCGTCGGCGAAAGCCTGGCGCTCTCGGCCATGTATATCGCTCTCGGACTCTCATTCGGCGGCTGGATTTGGTGGCAGATGGGAGAGGAAGCCGGATTGGCCTATATCACCGGCTTCGTCATCGAGAAGAGTCTTGCGATGGACAATGTCTTTGTCATCGCAATGATATTCACTTATTTCGCGGTTCCAAGAATCTACCAGCACCGCGTACTGTTCTGGGGAATCCTCGGCGTGATCGTGCTCCGGGCCATCATGATTGGCGTGGGTGCCGCGCTGGTGGAGCAGTTTAGCTGGGTGCTCTATGTCTTTGCCGCATTCCTCATCGCCACCGGAATCAAAATGTGGCTGTCGGCTGATAAAAACTATGACGTCGGCGGATCGCCTGTTCTCAGCTGGATAAATCGCCGTTTCAGGGTCACCAATACCCTGCATGGCGAACGCTTCTGGGTACGGCAGCGCGATGCTCAGACAGGCAGGATGACGTGGTTTATGACTCCGCTGTTTTTGGCCCTGCTGATGGTCGAGGTGGCCGATGTCATCTTCGCCGTTGATTCGGTGCCGGCGATTTTCGCCATCACGACCGATCCATTCCTGGTCTATACATCGAATATCTTTGCTATCCTCGGGTTGCGCGCCTTGTATTTCGCGTTGGCGGCTATGGTAGAGCGCTTCCATTACCTTAAATATGCGCTCAGCGTACTTCTTGTGTTTATTGGCGCGAAGATATTCATCGCGGATGGTTTAGGGCTCGCGAAAATTCCGCCCGCGGCATCGCTGTCAATCACGTTCGCCATTCTCGCCCTAGGCGTGGGCTGGTCGCTTTGGAAAACACGGGAGAAGGCGCGAGCCCATGCATGAAGACCGCTAGAGACTATAGGATGCCTAAACGGCTCTCCCATACCCGCAATGTCCCACGTTCATGAAATGAGGTGTTTAGCGCGCCTCAAACGATGACGGCCGATCAAAGCGGTAAGTCACCGCCGCCGACGGCAGGTGTTCGGGGCAAGCCGCATTACGAATATGCGGCGCTCTTTGTGCCAGCGCCGCCCGAGAATGGCTAATTCATTGAAAATAGTGGCGTGCCATCGACAACAAAGCGTGAACCGTTTATACCTGATCCTACCTCGCGCAGGTTGAGGGGCGTGCCGTAGGTAACGAAACTGGGTATCCATGGGTCGCGGTCGAAAAGATTGAATTTCAACACTTCATCAACCGGAGCCGGGCCGATACCTAAGGCCACGGGTTGTCCTGCTGCTCATTGGCCCCCAACGCCGTCCGGCTTCAGCTTCATGCCCTAGCCTGCAACCTCTCCAACTTCATGCGGACGCTGGCATTGCCCGAAGCTGTCACGCACTGGTCGCTGACCTCTCTGCGGGAGAAGCTCGTGAAGATCGGCGCCAAGATCGTCGCGCATGCGCGCTACATCACATTCCAGATGGCTGAGGTCGCGGTGCGACGGGACATGTTTGCGGAAACTCTGCGCCTAATAGCTCGACTTCGGGCGCCGCCAGCCATGACTTGAGGCTGGATAAATCAACGGGAGAGGTGCGCCTTGATCACGGGAAACGGGGATATCGGCGGCTGAGAAGTCGTCGTTCAGAGGGGCCTGGCAGCAAATCCCGGAAAATACCGCCGAAGTTGCCAGGGGCGGCCCTGACGGCTAGAGTTTTGCCCGAAACCGGGGTTCATCTGGGGAATGTCGGTTTATGGGCGATCGATAAGGACCGCCGGCAATCCAGTACGCCTCCGAAGTTAGGAAAGCGATGCCCACGACCACGCCCCCCGCAAGGTGGCGCATGCGGGACCGGTTGCCGAAACGCGCCAAGTCTCCTCAGGCGGCACAATCGCTCCCAACCGCTAGCGCGACTCCGCTCTCGGCGCACGTACGCACGGTCCGCGTCATCTCCGGACTGGTGATGTTTTATTATGTTCTGGTTCACCTCTCGAACCATGCGCTCGGCAATATTTCGCTCGACCTTATGGAGGCTGCTCAACCTTACACGGTCGAGTTCTTCCGCAAGAACCTCGGCACTCTGGTCTTGGGCGGCGCGGCGGTTACACACTTCTTCCTGGCGCTATGGGCGATACACCTCAAACGGCGATTTACGATGCCGCTGTGGGAAGCCACACAGATCATCCTCGGTCTGTTGATACCCCTTCTGCTCGTACAGCACATTGTCGCTGCGCGCATCGCACGCGAAAGTTTCGGAGCTGAATCCGGCTATACCTACGTGATATGGGAGATGCGCGGCGACGCCTGGACCTACGTTCTCCAGGTTGCATTGCTCGTCGTGGCCTGGACCCACGGCTGCATGGGGATACATTATTGGCTGCGTTTTCGCGCTTGGTATCCGATTGTCGCGCGTCCGTTCGCCATTTTTGCCATTATTTTGCCGATCCTCGCCCTAGGCGGCTTTTTGCAAGCTGTCCGCGAGGTCAATCGCCTGAGCGAAAATCCGCGCTGGCAGCGCGCCCTTGACGCCAATGCCGCGACCATCGGTAACGACGGCGCCATGGAACTCGCACGATTAGAGATCGATCTGTTTTTAATTCTCGGCGGTGTCGCGCTTGCCGTGTTGATCGGGCGCATGGTGCGGCGATTGCTGGAGCGGCGGCGCGGTATCATACAGGTCGTTTTTCCCGGCGGAATCGTGGTCACTACGAACCCCGGACCAACTGTGCTCGAGGTCAGCCGTGGCGCGCACCTCCCGCATGCCAGCGTCTGTGGTGGCCGCGCCCGTTGCAGTACCTGCCGCGTCAGAATTGGCCAGGGGGCCGAGCACATACCGCCCCCCGCAGCTCACGAGGCACGGGTACTCACCCGTATCGGGGCCGCACCGAATGTCCGCCTCGCCTGCCAAATACGTCCCACGCAGGATATCGAAGTAACGCCGCTCTTCCCGGTGCCGCCGGACATGGACGAAGTCCGCAATCCTGTCGACTATCATCAAGGCCGTGAGATGGAGATCGCGGTGATGTTCGCCGATCTACGGGGCTTTACAACAGCGTCCGAGCATCAATTGCCTTATGACACCGTCTTTCTGCTGAACCGCTACTTCAAGGAGATGGGAAGCGCTATCCAAATTTCCGGTGGCATCGTCGACAAGTTCATAGGCGACGGAATCATGGCGCTGTTTGGACTGGAGGACGACATCGTGCGTGGCACAACCAACGCCCTGCGGGCCGCGCAAGAGATGAGTACCCGCTTGCGCGCGCTGAATAACGAACTTGAGCACGATCTGAAAGAGCCGCTGAAAATCGGCATCGGCATTCACACCGGCGTGGCAATCGTCGGCGATATGGGATGGGGCGCGGCGCGGTCTCTCACCGCCATCGGCGACACCGTCAACACGGCAAGCAGGATCGAGGGGCTGACGAAACGGTTTGAATGTGAGTTGCTGGTTTCGGCGGAGGCCGCGCGAATCATCGGCGCTCAGTTCGATGGTTGCGAGCGCCGGGAAGTCGCCGTTCGCGGACGTAACACCGAGATAGAAGTCATCCTTATCCCGGAAGCACGCGATCTCAAGATCGTCGATCCGGTTGGATAATAAGCAATCTGAGCAATCCTCACGGCTGCCTGTAACAGGACCATAGGCATACTATTATTGTGACTTGTCAGATCGATGCGCGGGCAACTAGTAATTTGTCTAGATTAGAACTTCTAAAAGTTTCTCCCCCGCGATATCCGCGCATGGCCATAGGAGCGCAAATGCTTCGTGCTCACCTCAGGCGCTTTTCTATGCTGGCGGCTTTATATGGAGCGGTACTAGCTGCGCCTGTATCCGCCACACCGCTTTTTGAGAGTGGTAAGCTGCTCGCCACGGGAGGGGTTAGCCAGGTCGAGGGGGCCGGAGGCGGCGGCCTTGTGCCCTGGGCGCTGATCACTGGCTACGGTACACGCGACGCCGTAGGCGCGAGCGCACACTACACTCACGTTTTTCTGCCCGACTATACGCAGCGATCGGGCGGCGTTGCAGTCGGCCTCTATGACCGCGTTGAACTGTCCTTTGCGCGCCAGTGGTTCGACACCGGAGTCACTGGCACGGCGCTTGACCTCGGCGCGGGCTTCACGTTTCACCAAAACATATTCGGCGCCAAGGTCCGACTGATAGGCGACGCGGTTTACGAACAGGACAGTTGGCTCCCGCAGATTGCGCTCGGCATTCAATACAAGAAGAACGACCGCCTCGGTGTCATTCGCGCAGTCGGAGGCGAGTCCGATGAGGGCGTTGATATATATGTGGCGGCGACAAAAATTCTGTTGGAACACAGCCTTTTGGTGAACGGCACCGTGCGGCTGACCAAAGCCAATCAATTCGGGATTCTCGGTTTCGGCGGCGATGCCAACAACAGCTATCGCCCGGAGTTTGAAGGCTCCGTCGCTTATCTGGTCAGTCGCCGGTTGGCATTGGGCGGCGAATACCGCACCAAGCCCAACAATCTCCGCTTCGCCGCCGAGACCGATGCTTGGGACGTTTTCGGCGCCTACTTCATTAGCAAAAACGCGTCGCTCACTCTGGCCTACGCGGACCTCGGAAGCATCGCGACAAAAACCGGACAACGCGGCCTGTATCTGTCTGTCCAAGCTGGCTTTTAACGCCTGGAGATAGTGATGAAACAGCACCTATTCCTGACATTCGCCGCGATGCTCGGACTTGCCGCGATCCATCCCGCCCGCGCCGACGAAACGCTCTTTCAGGATCTCGGCGGTCGCGAAGGTCTCGCGCGCATCGTTGACACGATGCTTGAGATTTCCCTGAAGGATCCGCGCATCAAGGAAAAATTCGGTGAGACCAATATGGTGCGCCTAGAGCGAGAGTTGGCGGTACACCTGTGCGATATTACCGGCGGTCCCTGCAAATACGAGGGACGTACCATGGCTGAGGCCCATGCGGAGCTTCAGTTAACCCATGCGCATTTCAACGCGCTGGTAGAGATTATGCAGGTGGCGATGGATCGCGAGAAAATCCCGTTCCGTACGCAAAACAAGCTCATGGCTATTCTCGCGCCGATGCATCGTGACGTCGTCACCA
>JAIEMI010000071.1 GCA_019752235.1 Rhodospirillaceae bacterium | reverse complement strand
AGTGCAGAACGCCGATTGGACCATCACGGAAGAGGGCGGCGGGTTGCTGTTCACGGGCGAACACAACACCTGGAAAGTGCCGCTGCCGCCGCTGCCGGGGCGGCACCAATATGAGAACGCCGGGCTGGCTCTGGCGGCGCTGGATCAAGCGCCCTTTGCCATTCCGCCGTTTGCCTTGCGTAGTGGCTTCCGAAACGTGGAATGGCCCGCGCGCGCGCAGAAGCTGGAGCAAGGCCCGTTGGTGAATGCGCTGCCTGCGGGCTGGGAGTTGTGGCTTGATGGCGGCCATAACGCGGGCGGTGGCGCGGCGGTGGCTGCACTGGCCGCCGATCGTTGGGGCGACGCCCCGCTGCATCTGATTTGCGGCATGCTGACGACCAAAGCCGCCCATGATTACTTGCGTCCACTGGCCGCGCGCGCCGCCAGCTTCACCGCCGTGCCGATCCCCGGCAACGAAACAGCTTTTGCGCCCGCCGATCTCGCGGCGGCGGCGACAGCGGCGGGGCATAAGAATGTGCGAGAGGCGGAAGATGTCGCGACGGCGCTGAAGGCGATTTCGCCGGAGGGCCGTGGGCGTGTGCTGATTTGCGGCTCGCTGTATCTCGCGGGCGAAGTGCTCAAAACCAACAGCTAGAAAACCTGGCGCAGGAAAAATACGATCGTCACCGTCACGCTGATGGCGATGATCCCGGCGCGCACATGCGCGGGGTTCATGCCGCGCGCGACCCGCGCGCCGAAATATCCTCCTAACATGGCGGCGACGATCATGGTGATGGTTTGCGGCCAGACCACCTTGCCGGCGCTGGCGAACAGCACGACGGAGACGCCGTTGATCAAGCCCGCCATCAGCGCCTTGGTGGCGTTCATGGCGTTGAGGTCCGTGAGGCCGAAGAGGCTGTAGACCGCCAGCATCACAATGCCCATGGCCCCGCCGAAGTAGCCGCCGTAGATGCCGACGATGAATTGGATGGTCAACAGCGCGAAAGGACCGATGCGAAACAGTGTGCGCAGCTTCGGCACGATCTTGGGCCCGAAGGCGAAGATCAGCGTCGCCGCCAGAAGCAGCCAGGGCACGATGGCGTTGAAGGTGACTTCGGGCGTGTAGAGCAGCAGCGCCGCGCCCACCACGCCGCCGACCAGACTCACGGCCGCCATGGCCTTGAAGGATACGCCTTCGAAATTCTTGAAGTCGTGGCGGTAGGCCCAGGCGCTGGCGAAGCTGGCCGGGAACAGTGCGACGGCGTTGGACGCGTTGGCCACCACCGCCGGTACGCCCGTGAAGACCAGGGTGGGGAAGGTCACGAAGGTGCCGCCGCCCGCCACCGCATTCATCACGCCGGCGACAAAAGCCGCGGCGGCGATGAGGCCGTAGGAGAGGAGTTCAGAGTCCATGATCCCGAGGGGTAAGGGGAAAATCCGCGGGCGGCAAGGGCCTTAGGCGCGGAGACGATATGCAGGCCACAAAATTGATGCGGGGCATGAGCAAATGTTCACTGGAAAGGACGCCGCCGGATATGGCCTTCTCTCCGTCATGAAAACCTGGTTCCCCATGCTCGTGCTGTTGGCGGCCGTGCCCATGCGCGCCGCGGCCGCGCCGCCGCTGGGCCCCCATCCCGAAGCCTGTGCGGCGGAAGCTGGGGGCACGGCGGTCCTGGTGCATGTGCGCGGTTTCAAGGACACATCCGGCAACGTGCGCGTTGATCTCTATCCGGCGGTGGAGGGCGAGTTCCTGGCGCCGCACGCGCGCCTCCGCGCCGAAGGTAAGGTCAATGAACGCATCGACGTGCCGGCGGCCGTGGCGCTTGACGGCGATATCTGCGTCAAACTTCCGGGGCCGGGCACCTACGCCATCGCCGTACTGCACGACCGCAACGGCAGCGGCAAGCTGGATGCCTTCAGTGACGGCTATGGTTTTCCCAATAATCCGCGCCTGGGTTATGGGAAACCGGAAGCCGCCGAAGCCGCTTTCACCGCCGATGTGGGGGTGACGCGGCTCGACATCGTGTTGAACTACTGGAACGGCCTGGCCGCCAGGCCCCTGCGTTCGGCGCGCTAGCGGCTGTTACCCGGTACCCTTCATTTTTCTAGATTCCAGTGGCTTTTTTGTTAGTGTCACCCCTTATCGCGCGGATCTAGGGGGAGCTATTTATGGTACCGGCGGACACTGCGGCGGGCGGGCTTTCGGACGCCCAGCACAAGAAGGAAATGACCAAGGCGGTCATCGCCAGCACCATCGGCACCGCCATCGAGTGGTACGACTTTTTCCTCTACAGCATCGCCACGGGCCTGGTGTTCGCGCACCTGTATTTTCCGCAGTCCGAGCCGCTGATTGGCACACTGCAGGCGTTCTCGATTTTCGCCGTCGGCTTTATCGCGCGGCCCATCGGCGCCGCCATCTTCGGCCACTACGGCGACCGCATCGGCCGCAAGGCCACGCTGGTGGCGACCCTCATGCTGATGGGCTTCGCCACCTTCGCCGTGGCCTTGGTGCCCGGCTACGAGGTCATCGGCATCTGGGGCGCGGTCATCCTGACCATCCTGCGTTTCCTGCAGGGCGTCGGCGTCGGCGGCGAGTGGGGCGGCTCGGTCCTCATGGCCATGGAATGGACCAAGGGCAGCAAGAACCGCGGCTTCGTCACCTCCTGGCCGCAGTTTGGCGTGCCGGTGGGCCTGTTCCTCGCCAACCTGAGCGTCCTGGCGGCCTCGGCGCTGTCGGGCGAAGCCTTCATGGACTGGGGCTGGCGCATTCCCTTCTTCCTGAGTCTCCTCTTGGTCGGCGTGGGCCTTTACATCCGCCTCGGCATTCTTGAAACGCCGACCTTCCGCAGGCTGAAGGCGGAGAACAAGCTTGAAAAAAACCCGATGCTGGAGGTGATCAAGCGCCAGCCGAAGGAAATCCTGGTCGCGACCTTCGCGCGGACCAGCGAGAACGCCTGCTTCTATATTTTCACGGCCTTCATTCTGTCCTACGGCACCCAGCACCTGCACATGAGCCGCGACTTTTTGTTGCAAGCCGTGCTGGTGGCGTCGATCTTCTCGTTTTTCTGGATCCCGCTGTCGGGCTGGATTTCGGACCGCATCGGCCGCAAGCGCATGTATCTCATTAGCGTGGTGGTGACGGGCATCTTCGCCTTCATCTATTTCGCCATGCTGGAAACCGCCGCGCCCGCCATGGTGTTTGCCGCCATCGTGCTGTCGCTGCTGCCCCACAACATGATGTACGGGCCGCAGGCCGCCATGATCGCCGAAAGCTTCACCGGCCGCCTGCGCTATTCCGGCTCGTCGCTCGGTTATCAGCTGACCGCCATCATCGCCGGCGGGCCCGCGCCGATCATCGCCGCCGCGCTCTTGGCGAAATACAACACCGGCTTCGCCATCGCCTTCTATCTCCTGGCCTGCACGATCGTGAGCATTATCGCCACGCTGATGCTGAAGGACCGCACACACGCGAGCATCGACGAAGAATACGAAGGGGTCTGAGCGGTCATGGCGGCGGGGGAACTTTCAGATGCGGAACACCGCAAGCAGCTGACGCGCGCGGTCGTCGCCAGCACCATCGGCACCGCCATCGAGTGGTACGATTTCTTCCTCTACAGCACGATCACCGGGCTGGTGTTCGCCAAGTTGTATTTCCCGCAGTCGGAACCGCTGACCGGCACGCTGCAAGCGTTTTCGATTTACTTCGTCGGTTTCATCGCGCGGCCCATCGGTGCGGCCATCTTCGGCCATTACGGCGACCGCATCGGGCGCAAAGCCACGCTGGTGGCGACGCTGGTGCTGATGGGCGTGGCGACCTTCGCGGTGGGCCTGGTGCCCACGTATGAATCGATCGGCATTTGGGGCGCGGTGCTGCTGACGGTGCTGCGCTTCATTCAGGGCATCGGCGTCGGCGGCGAGTGGGGCGGCTCGATCCTGCTGGCCATGGAATGGGCCAAGACCGACAAACATCGCGGCTTCATCACCTCGTGGCCGCAGTTTGGCGTGCCGGTGGGACTGTTCCTCGCCAATCTCGCGGTGCTGGCCTTCAGCAGCATGTCGGGCGATGCGTTCCTCGATTGGGGCTGGCGCGTGCCGTTCCTGCTCAGCATCGTGCTGCTGGGCGTGGGCCTTTATATCCGCCTCGGGATTCTGGAGACGCCGACCTTCACGCGCCTCACGAACGAGAACAAAATCGCCAAAGCACCGGTGGCGGAAGTCATCAAGAAGCATCCCAAGGAAATCATCCTGTCGGGCCTCGCGCGCATCGGCCAGCAGTCGACCTTTTATATCTTCACGGCGTTTGTGTTCACATATGGAACGCATCTCGGCATGCCGCGCGATGAGCTGATCCAGGCCGTGTTGGTGGCGTCGATGTTCTCGTTTTTCACCGTGCCGTTCTACGGCTGGCTGTCGGACCGCTGGGGCCGGAAGCGCACCTACATCACCGGCCTCGCGATCCTCGCGATCTACGTTTTCCTTTATTTCGGACTCTTGGATACGCGCATCCCGCTGGTGGTGTTCATGGTCATCGCTACCTCGCTGATCCCGCACGACATGAGCTACGCGCCGCAAGGCGCGCTGGTGGCCGAGGCCTTCTCGGGCCGCCTGCGGTATTCCGGCGCGTCACTGGGGTATCAGCTCGCCTCGATCATGGCGGGCGGCCCCGCGCCGCTCATCGCCACGGCGCTGCTGGCGAAATACAACTCGGGCTATCCGATCGCGGTGTATCTCGCGATCTGCGGCGTCATCAGCATCATCGCGACGCTGTTCCTGCCCGACATGACGAATAAGAAGTTGGAAGATTGATTACATCTCAACCGTGATGACGCCCACTTCGGCCAGTTTGTCGAGCATGGTGGATTCCAGCACGGCGAGACGCGCGGCCAACAACTTCTCGACTTCGAAGGGTTTCAGTTTCTTGCCGCCGATGACGACGTCGCCCTCTTCGCTGCCGAAGAGTTTGGCTGCGGCCTTCACGGCCTTGGCGCTGCCGTGGTCGCAGCGCGCCAGCAGCAGGATGGCGTCGAGGTTGGTGATCTCCACCCCGGTGCCGGCGGCCGGCGCCACCAGGGCCAGGCGCGGCAGGATCATGCCCAATTCCTTGATCAGGCCGCGATTGGCGGGTGTGAGAGACAGCTTCGCGCCTTTCGGCACTTTGGTTGATTTGGTGCTTTGCGCGAAACCCATGACCTGTCCGCCGGCCGCCAGCAGGCGCGCGGCCTCGGCGCGGGTCCAGGGTGAGAGCGCCGCGAGGCCGGGCAGTTTTTCCATGTCGCGCACCGAGGTCGCCTGGCCGGCGATAGTGTTCAACAGGCCGGCGAAGGGCTCGCTCTCATAGGACAGCTGCAAGTCGCCGAAGGCCACGGCCTTGTCGATATTGGCCAAGGGCTCCAGCGTGCCGAAGATCTGCGATTGGTTGATCTCCAGCCACTCGTCTTCGCTTTTCAGCGGCTCGCCCTTGATCCAGATGTCGCGGCGGAAGGTTTCGTTACGGATGAAGTCGCGCTTGGCTTCCAGCTCGGCGCGGGTCTTGGCGGTGCGGAACTCGTCCTGCAGTTCCTTGGGCACGGCGAGATCGACCATGTTGAGGAACAGGCGCGCGCAGCCGGCGAAACGTAAGCCCCGCGCTTCCATCATGGCCTTCAACTCGGCGAAGTAGAAAGCGCGCAGATGTTCGTTGAAGTATTCGTGCGCCATGTAGCGCGGATCGACGCGCTCCAGTTCATCGACCGCTTCGGCCAAAGCCGGATTGTCACGGAAGTATTTGACCTGGGCGTCCTTGAGACGCTTCAGCCAGTCCAGGCCGATGCGCGCGCGCTCCAGGGAGTTCACGCTGTCCTTGGACAGTGAGTAGACCATGTTGCGCATGGGCAGCTTGGCCGCCCAGCCGGGCATGGCGTTGGTGCCGGTCATCAGCAGGCCGCCCGGCCTCAGGCGTTGAGCGGCGTCGTCCAGCACGGCCTCGCGGGTCTTGTCGTCGATCCAGGACAGCACGCCGTGCATGACGGCGAAGTCCAGGGGTGGCAGATCGGCGGGCTTGAGATCGGTGAAGCTGCGCTGCAGGAACGTGGCGTTGTCCAGGTTCATGCGCACGGCCAGGGTCTCGGCGGTGCGGATGTGGGCCGGCAGGAAATCGACACCGTGGAATTTCGCCCGCGGATAAGCCCCGGCCAACACGGCGGCGGTGAGCCCGTTGCCGCAGCCGTAATCGCACCAGGTGAACGCGCCGTCGATGGCCACGGGCTTGAAGCCGTTGGTGGCGGCCACCAAATTCATATGGGTGGGGGCATGGTCGCCGTAAAACTCGGCCACATAGGCCGTATCGGTGACGTAACCGCCGGTGGTTCCGCTCATGCCCCTCGAATCCCCAAAACAAAGCCTTGAGGATTCTTTTACGCAAGCCCGGCAAATAAAGCAAAAGGCGCTTTAGATGGAGGCCGTCAGTTTCCGCAATTCGGCGACGTCGCCGGCGGTCAGCTCCCAGCCGATGGAGGCCGCGTTCTCGCGGATCTGGTTGGGCTTGGTGGCGCCCGCGATCACCGAGCCCATTTGCGGATGGGCGATGAGGCCGGCGAAGGCCAGGTCCAAGAGGGTATGGCCGCGCTGTTTGGCGAAGGCTTCCAGCTTTTCAATTTTGGTGTAGGTGGCGTCGTCGATGGGCCGGTTGGCCAGGCGCGCGCCTTCCGGCGCGGGGTTGTTGCGCCGGTACTTGCCGGTCAGCAGGCCGCTGGCCAGGGGGAAGTAAGGCAGAAAACCGATCTTCAATTTTTCGCAGGCCGGCAGCACGTCCTTCTCGGCGTCGGTTTCCAGGAGGCTGTACTGGTTTTGCAGCGAGATAAAGCGCGCGAGCTTTTTGTTGCGCGCGGTCTTGTCGGCCTCCTCAAGCTGCGCGGCGCTGAAGTTGGAGGCGCCGATGTAGCGCACCTTGCCTTCGCGCTTGAGGTCTTCGAGCACCTGCAGAGTTTCGCCGATGGGGGTTTTGTTGTCGGGGAAGTGATACTGGTAGAGATCGATGTAATCGGTCTGCAAACGGCGCAGGCTGGCTTCGACGGATTGGCGGATGTGTGCGCGGTCGCCGGCGATCTTGCCGGCCTGGCTATTGGCGTAGCCCCACTTGGTGGCAATCACGACTTGCTTGCGGCGGTCTTTCAAAATCTCGCCGATGAATTTTTCCGAACCGCCGTCGGCGCCGTAGATATCCGCCGTGTCGAAGAAGGTCACGCCGGAATCGAAGGCTGCGTTGACCACGGCGCGGGTGGCTTCGAGATCGAGGAAGCGCCCGCCGGTCTGGCCGGGCGCCGCGCCGTAGCTGTTGCAGCCGAGGCCCAACACCGAGACCTTCAAATCCGAGTTGCCGAGGGTGCGATAGCGCATGGAGCCCTTCGCGCCGCCGGACGGCGCTGATTGTGCTAGCGCGCTGGCCGCGGCCAATACGGTGGCGGCTGCCGAAGCAGCCAGAATATCGCGGCGGTTCAACATTTTAAGGCTCCCTTTTCCCCGGTCACGAAGCACGGCCCTTTGCATATAGGAACGGGCCTCGCGTTCTCAAAAGAAAAACGGCCCCACACAGGGCGGGGCCGTTTCTGTAACGGTAGCTGGATCGTGCCGTTAGATCGACTGCTGCACCCATTCCTTCAGCTTGCTTTCCGGCAGGGCGCCGACCTTGGTGGCGGCCACCTGGCCGTCCTTGAAGATCATCAGCGTCGGGATGCCGCGCACGCCGTACTGGGTCGGCGTCTGCGGGTTGTCGTCGATGTTGATCTTGGTGAAGGTCACCTTCTCGCCAAATTCAGCCGAAAGCTTTTCGAGCGACGGGGCGATCTGTTTGCAGGGGCCGCACCACTCCGCCCAGAAGTCCACCAGAACGGGCCCTTCGGCCTTGAGTACGTCCTGCTCGAAGGATTGGTCCGATACCTGCTTCATAGATGCTGTCCTTGTGAGGGTTTCTTGTGTGGTGGACTTGAATCTAGGCAGGGGGTGGGGGAGCGTCAAGGTGAGGAGAAAAAGCGACGCAAAATAGCCCCCGGCGCAGCAGGATTTTACCCGGTTTTGCGTAAATCGGCGCGGATTGCCTGGGCAAGCTGTAATAATCGCGTGGCCTGGGCGGACAGCACGGCGTCGTTTTCGGCTTCGGCGCGGCGAGTCAGCTCCCGGGCAAGACCTTCCAGGGTCTCGGCCATGGCGGCGTAGTTCGGGTGATCGTCTCTGCCGCCGCCTGAAGAGGGCGGTTTGCGGTTGTGGGCCATTACACCGTTTCTCAAAAAGAAAAGGGTTGTCAGTCCGGAAGTTTGAAGTGGCGATTCTTCACATGAAGGAACCGCCGGGGAAACACATCGCGACATGCGGTCGGCAAGAACGCCGTACGGTCGGCCTTAAGTCCTGCCGGCATCACCCCGCAACAGCCGCGGGGGCTAAGGCGCGGAACGTGTTTGTCCTCGCCGTGCGCGTGACATAGGAGTGCGCGCGGCAAAGGTCACGCACCAACAACGCATGCCCCCTATGCAGGTTGCGCGGGTGTTGCGGAAAATTGCGCCACACGAGAAAGCTGCTTAAATCCCTAGCTCCGCCAGGAGAGAGTGATTGGCGTTAGCGGGTTGCGCGGCGCGCGGCCTTCGGTCTGGGCTGCGAACGCTTCGCGTTTCAGCCGGTAATACCAGCGTGTCTGCGTGTCGGCGTCTTGCACGAGCATCGTTGGCGGGTCGAAACCAAGCCCTTCGACCATGGCCATCACCGCGCGCCGGTCCTGATCGAGGAAGCGTTTGGCGATGGGACGCATCACCGCCCGCAAGGCCGCCGCGCCGGGCACGTCCCAATACATCACGTGATGCACTTCGGTGGTATCGGCAGTAATGGGCGTGCAGGCGGTGAGACCGCAGTAGTTATATTTCGACGTGCCCGCGTGTTCGATGCGCACGGACGGCAAGCGGTATGAAATCTCCGTCTGCGGCGCGCCGCCGAGAAAGAGGCCATAAGCTTTCGAGTTGCGCGACGCCGTGTGACGGTCCATGCGCCAGCCGAGGCCCTCGCTTTCGGGCAGCGGCGAGAAGGCTTTGTGCTTTTCGTGGATGCTGTCTTCCTTGCGCCACAGCGACGAGCGATGCACGAAGGCGCCGTGGGCCGGGTCCATGAGGCCGATGACGGCGAGATCTATGTTGCAGGCGAACGTCACGGAAACGTGCATCTGGAATCGGTCGCCGACGGCGGGCACTTCCGGCACCGGCGGCAAATGGCCGGGGATGTGACCGCGCTGTTTCGGGATATAGACCCAGACATTCCCCTGATGCTCGGCGGCGGCGTACCGCACGGCGCGGATATCGCAAGGCTGCGGACGCTGCTCTTTGGTCTGCGAAGGGATCGACGTGCACTGGCCGTCGGTGGCGAAACGCCATCCGTGATAGGGGCACTCGACCTCGTGGCCGTCGAAGCGGCCCTTGGACAACAATGTGCCGCGATGGGGGCAGGTGTCGGCCAACGCGAAAACTTTACTGTCGGCGGCGCGGCCGATGAGGACCGGCTCACCCAGCAGCGTGCGGTGCACGGCGTTGCCGCGCGCGAGCGCGACGGAGGGCAGCGCGTAGTACCAGGCCTCGCGCAGCATCAGGCCGCCGACACCTAAACGGTCGTCGGGCGCGGCGGTTACATGATCCTGGCGCGTATCATCCATGAGATGAGCTTATACCAAACCGGTGTCGCGCAGAACGCCATCCATGCGGGCCGGGTCCAGCTCCATTGTAAATGGACCATCGGTCCACAGCAGGACGCAGCGGACAATGTGGCGGGGATAGATCGTCCGTAACGCCGCCCGATAAGTGGCCATCTGGAAAATATACGCCGGATCGACCTTGGCGGCCTCGCGGGGCGGCGGGCGGTTGGTTTTGTAATCGATGATCCAGACGTCGGTCTCCGTCACCGCCAGCCGGTCGACCTGGCCTGAGACGGCATGCTTGCCGACCAGGCCGGTCAGCGGCACTTCGGCTTTGCTGCCGGGCGCGAAAAGCGCCGCGAAGGCGGGAGTGTTCAGCACGGCCAAGGTTTCGGCGACGATGGCCTCGCCCTCCTCGGGCGTCAGGCCCCAGGCGGCGCGCTGTACAAAGGCTGTCGCGGCGGCATGACGGCGCGGGGGCGGCATATCCGGCAGGCTCTGCAGCAGGCGATGGATGATGATGCCGCGCTGATAGCGTTGCTTGCCGTTGTCCTTCAGCGGCGACAGCGCCGCCGGTTCGATGAGCGCCGCGCGCGACGGCGCCAGCGGCTTGGACGGCGTTTCCTCCGCCGGCGCCGGCGCGGTGGCCCACGCCGGCAGCGGC
>JAIEMI010000228.1 GCA_019752235.1 Rhodospirillaceae bacterium | reverse complement strand
ACGCTGGTCGATCAAGGTTCGCGCGGCGCCAGCCAGCGCAAAGTGCGCGGGCTGTCCGTCACATCGCAGAAGAGCGCCGAGATACTCAACAACACCAACGGCGAAACGGTCGCCACCTATATCGGCGAAGTGCCCTACTACCTCGACATCCGGCTGGAGGATATTGAGCGCGTCGAAGTGCTGCTGGGACCGCAGGGCACGCTGTACGGCGCGGGCACGCTCGGCGGCGCGGTGCGCTACATCCCGAAGAAGCCCAGCCTGGACGGCGTCACGGCGGAGATCAACGTCAAGACCTTCGACGTCGCGCACAGTTCCGGTGTCGGGTTTGACGGTTTCGGCGTGGTCAATATTCCGCTGAGCAGCACTATCGCGATCCGCGGACTGTTCGGTTACTACAACGATCCCGGTTTCGTCGATTACAACTATCTCGTTCGCACACCCGGCGTGTCGAACCCGCAGCCGAATCTCAACGATCCGGCCGCCGTCGCCGCCAACCTCACCAGCAAAAAGGACGTCAACGACGAACGCACCGTCGTCGGGCGCTTCGGCGTTTATGGTCAGGTTGCCGACAATATCGACGCCACGCTGACCTGGTTCTATCAGAACACCAAGACCAACGGCCGCCAGATCACGGCGCGCGCGGCGCTGGGTGCGGGCAACTACGTCGGCGGCAGCCGCTTCCTCGAACCCAACGACCGCGAAAACCACCTCGTGACCTTGGAACTGAATTGGGATTTCGAGTGGGCGAAGCTGACGTCCGCGACCGGCTATGCCACGTTTAACGAACGCGGCCAGCGCGATCAGACCGACCTGCTCCTTAATTTCGAATACGGCTACGAGGCATTCCCGTCCTTCGTCGCCTTCACCCGCGAGATTTCGGATGAGCGGCGCATCAACCAGGAACTTCGCCTGGTCACCAACTTTGAAGGCCCTCTGAACGGAATCATCGGCGGCTTCTACAATCACTTCAAGCTAGATGCCACGAGCGAAGAATTCGTGCCGGGCTTTCCGGCTTTCGCCGGGATCAACCGGCCGGACGCTCTGGAATATTTCCAGCTGACCACACAGAAGCTTTCCGAAAAGGCCGCCTTTGGCGAACTGACCTACAAAATATTTGACTGGTGGCAGGTCACGGGCGGCGGGCGCTATTACAGCTATACCGACAACTCTTCGACGGGCTTCGACCTGCCGCTCTTAAGCGGCGACCCGACAGCGATCAATCCCAACATCCAGGCCAACCGGATCACGGAAAGCGGCTTCCTGTACAAGGTGAACACGTCGGTCAACATCACGCCCGAAGTTCTGATCTACGGCACCTTGAGCGAGGGTTACCGCCTCGGCGGCGTCAACCCCATCCCGCCCTGTCTCACTCCGCTGCCGCCGGGCCAGAACACCTGCGCTCTGCCCAACGAGCAGCTGATCAAGCCCGACAAGACGTCGAACAAGGAAGTCGGCATCAAGGGGTCGCTGTTCGACAACCGCATGACCTTCTCGACGGCGTTTTTCTACATCAACTGGACGGACATCCAAACGCAGAGCCGCACCGTCAACGGCGGCCTGCCCATCACCGTCAACGGCGGCAGGGCCGTCAGCAAGGGCGTCGAGGCATCAACGAGCGCCAAGCTTACGGAAGAACTGGGCGCTTCGGTGACGTACTCCTACACCGACGCTTATCTGACGACGTTGGCGCCGGGTGTGGTGGGGAACGGAGTCGATGGTCTTCCGGGCGACCGCGTCGCGGGCTCACCCAAACATCAGTTCAGCCTGACGCTCGACTATACGCGTGACATCGGCAACGGCTATGAATTCGGCGCCAACTACGGCCTGACCTATCAGAGCAATGTGCTCAGCAAGGTGGGGCTGCGCGACAGCGGCGAGGCTTTGCCGGGTTACGACCTGCACAGCGCGTCCATCAGTCTGTCGAAGGATGCTTGGAAGGTGTCGCTCTACGCCGACAATATCTTCGATCAGTTTTACGTCAACAGCGTGACGCGCGACCGCACGTTCATCCGTGACGTCAACGGTTTCCGCTTGCGCAACTTCCGCGAGGACATCGGACGTCCGCGCGTGATCGGCGTCTCCGCTTCGTACAAGTTCGGTTCCTAAGCACCTGTCTCGATGCCATTGGCGGCGAAAAACGCCGTCAATGGCGCGAGGTGCCCGGCGTAACGCCGCCACTTCCCGACGGAATCCTTATAGATCGGCTGGCGCACCTGCGCGGCGCTGGGCGTCGCCACGGCGGCGTCGTTCTCATGAAAATTGAGGCAAGCGTCCGACCACGGCAGGCCGAGGTGGCCGATGAGGCGCCGCGCCTCACCTTCCAGATCATCCACCAGACTTTCGTATCGCACTTCCAGCACGCGGCCCGGCAATATCTTCGCCCAGTGGGCCATCAACCGGTCGAACTCCAGGTAATAGGCGCCGGTGTCCATCAGATCGTAAGAGTAGTTGTAGTAAGAGAAGTTGGTCGCGAACAGATGCTTGAAGTTGCTCCAGCAGGTGTCCATGGGGTTGCGGCGCAGGCAGACGATCTTGGCCTGGGGCAGAGCCGCCGCGATGAAGCCGACGTACAGGAAATTCAGCGGCATTTTATCGATGAAGCGCCGGCTGTCGCTGCGGTGGGCTCTGGTTTGTTCGATGTAGGATTTGCCCAGTAGCGC
Organism: Rhodospirillaceae bacterium; assembly: GCA_019752235.1. Classification (GTDB taxonomy): domain Bacteria; phylum Pseudomonadota; class Alphaproteobacteria; order Rhodospirillales; family Rhodospirillaceae; genus SHVO01. Next base: position 7,681 of record JAIEMI010000228.1, on the reverse strand, counting down.
GGCGTCAATATTCAGGCTCGCTCTGATGGTCTCTTCGTCCAGCACGAACCGCGAGCGCGATTGCGTCGCGCGCTTCACCGCCAGCGGCAAAGTTTGCAGTTCGCCTGCCGAAGTCACTTCGGGATGTGAGGAAATGATGCGCTCCACCAGGGTTGTCCCGGTGCGTGGCATGCCGACCACAAAGACGGGTGCGTCGCTGTCGTGCCCTGCCGAGGGCGCCGGCGCGGCGAAACGTTCCTTCAGCGCCGCGAAGATCGCCTTGTCAAAATCGATGGTGTAGCCCAGTTCCTTCTTCCGCGAATCGCCGGCGGCTTTCAGATGCGCGAAGGCGGCGTCGTGGTCGCCAATGTCTTCCAATTCCTTGGCCAGGGCATAATGGATATGCAGATGCGCGGCGGGCGGGAGCGACGTCAGTAAACCTCGCAGCCGGGCGATGTGGTTGTGCGCCGGCGTTTGCTTCCGCAACGCCGACAGCGCCGCATGCGCTTTCACGACATGCGGCATGGCGGTGACGATGGCCTCATAATGGCGCTCGGCCTCGTCGAAACGCCCCAGGAAGCCCAGCGACGCCGCGAGATTGAATCTGAATTCCGCATGGCCGGCTTGGCCGGCGACGGCGCGCTCGAAGAAACCAATCGCATCGGCATGGCGTCCGACGCGGCTGTAGACGCAGCCTATGGTGTCCAGGGTCAGCGCATCGGTCGGATTCAAGGCGGCGGCGCGGTTCGCGGCGGTGACCGCGTCGTTGTCACGCTTCATTTTGGAGAGCAGGCGCCCCAGATGGGCCAGGTATTCGGCCTTTGGCGCCAAAGCCACGGCGGCTTCCACATAACGGACGGCGTCGGACACCGCCCCGCGCGCGTCCTCGCTCATGCCTAACAGGAAATGCGCGTCGGCGTGGCGGGGATCATTTGCGATCAGCTGTTCGCAGAGACGTTTCGCTTCGGCAAGGCGCCCCTGATTCAGGGCCACCTGCGCGGCGCGGTGCAGATCGGCGCCCGGGGCCGCCATTAGAACTTCGCCGCCGCCGCGGCCTCGGCAAAACTTTTGCCGGACTTCAGCGCCTTTTCCACGGCCATATCCTTGGCCATCATCTTCTCGGCGATTTTCAGGACGCGCGTCATCTCGTGCTGCGGCACGACAACGATGCCGGTGTCGTCGCCGATGACGAGGTCGCCGTTGCGCACGCGCACCCCGCCGACGTTGGCCTCCGCGCCCAGGCTTTCCAGCCGCACCCGCGTTTTTCCGGTGGTGGGAACCACATGACGGCTGGATACCCACAGGCCGGTCGCCGCGATTTCATCCACGTCGCGGCAGGCGCCGTCGATGACGATCCCGGCCACGCCTTTCATCTTCGCCGCAAGGGCCGCGAGGCCCCCCAGAGTCGACACTTCCGCGCCGCCCATGCTGATCATCAGCACCGCGCCGGGGCCCGCCGCGTCGAGAATTTTGCCGATGCCCAAATCCATGCGCCCGAAGCTGCCGAGCGTGTCGACGCTCTGGCGCGCCGTCACAGCAAAGCCCGCGAACCGCCCCTGGCCGCCGCGGCGTGCGAGACCGCGCACGACGCCGGCGATGCCGCATTCATCCAGGGCGTCGGACCAGGTGCTGGTGCCGATCAGCGCGCAACTGGTCAGAAGGTCGGAGGGTTGTTCAGGCGATGACACGGTACACCGGATGATATTCGCCCGAGAGCTTCATGCGCTTTTGCGCGACAAATTCCGCCAGCAGCGCGTCGATGGGACGCATCAACTTCGGGTCGCCGCTAATCTCGAATGGCCCGCGTTTTTCCACTTCGCGGATGACGGGTTCGCGGATGTTGCCGGCCACCAGGGCCGAGAACATACGCCGCAGGTTAGCGGCCCGGGCGTGCACGGGCTGATCGAGGCGCAGGTCCAGCGCGGCGACGCTCTCGTGGGTCACTTCGAACGGCATTTGCAGATCGCGCGGTACGCTCAGAGACCAATTGAAGTTGAAGGCCTCGCCGGTGGCGGTGCGGTGCTGGCGGACGCGCGCGACGCCGGTCACCATGGCGCGCGCCGCTTCGGCCGGGTCTTCTATAATGATGCGATAGCGCCTTTGCGCCTCGGGCCCGAGCGTAAGCCCGATGAAATCGTTGAAGTGCTGGAAGTAGGCAGCGGCGGACGCGGGGCCCGTCAGCACCAGCGGCATGGGCTGATCGGCGTTGGCGGGATCCAGCAGCACGCCCAGCAGATACAGGATCTCCTCGGTGGTGCCGACACCGCCCGGGAAAATGATGATGCCGTGGCCCAGACGCACAAAGCCTTCCAGGCGTTTTTCGATGTCCGGCATGATGACCAGGTGGTTGACGATCGGGTTGGGCGGTTCGGCGGCGACGATGCCCGGCTCCGTCAGCCCGATGTAGCGCCCATTTTGGATGCGCTGCTTGGAGTGCCCGATGGTGGCGCCCTTCATGGGGCCCTTCATGGCGCCGGGTCCGCAGCCGGTGCAGACGTTCAGCCCGCGCAAACCCAGTTCATAGCCCACGCGCTTGGTGTAGTCGTATTCCTCGCGGCTGATGGAGTGGCCGCCCCAGCACACCACCAAATCCGGCTGTCCCTTGGTGTCGAGCACATGGGCGTTGCGCAGGATGTGGAAGACGGCGTTGGTGATGCCTTCCGGCTGCGTCAGGTCGAAGCGCCCGCTGTCGACGATCTCATTGGCGGTGTAGACGATGTCGCGCAACACCGCGAACAGATGCTCCTTCACGCCGCGGATCATCTCGCCTTCGACAAAGGCGACGCCCGGCGCGTGTTTCATCTCCAGCTTGATGCCCCAAGACTGCTGTACGATCTTCAGTTCGAAATCCTTGTATCGTTCGAACAGCGCGCGGGGATCGTCGCTGTAGCTGCCGGAGTTCAGCACCGCGAGCGCGCATTGCCGGAAAATCGGGTAAAGGCCGCCTTGGCCGCGATCCAGCAGTTTGGCGACCTCTTCATGCGACAGGTTTTCCAGGCTGCCGCGCGGCGTCACCCGCGCATCGACAAATGTAATGGCGTCGATAACGGCTTTGGGCTGTTCGGTGGGGGAGGGCCGCGGCGGGCCCCGATCCATCTGTTCGGAAGTTTGGGCGTTCATCCGAACAGCATAACCTCACTGGAAAAAAGCGCTATATCCGGCTGATATTTCAGTCGCGCGTCACAAACATCGCTGGCCACCACGAGGCGGCTAACGCTATGCTTGTTCCCAGAGTCGCGTGGCCAAGATCAAGAGCAATAAACACGCGGCGCAAGGGGATACGGGGACTATAAATTTCATTCATTTATCGGAGTTGGGGATATGGCCAAGGCCTCTGACGTTTTTGTCGCGTGCTTGGAAAAAGAAGGCGTCGAATACATTTTCGGCGTGCCCGGGGAAGAGAACCTGGATTTCCTCGACAGTCTATCGCGCTCCACCAAAATTAAATTGATCCTCACGCGTCATGAACAGGGCGCGGGTTTCATGGCCGCCACCTACGGCCGCCACACCGGCAAGGCCGGTGTCTGCGTCGCGACGCTGGGCCCGGGGGCGACCAACTTCGTCACGGCCGCCGCGTACGCCCAACTCGGCGGCATGCCGATGATGATGATTACCGGCCAGAAGCCCATCAAGAAATCCAAGCAGGGCCGCTTCCAGATTCTCGACGTCGTCGCGATGATGGGCCCCATCACCAAGTACACCCATCAGCTCGCGTCCGCCGACAATATCCCGTCGCGCATCCGCGAAGCCTTCCGTCTTGCCGAAGAAGAGAAGCCGGGCGCCGTGCACCTGGAATTCCCCGAGGACGTGGCCGACGAGCAGACCGACAGCACACCGCTCAACCGCAGCCTAGTGCGCCGTCCGGTGCCGGAAGAAAAAGCCATCCGCGCGGCGGTGAAAAAGATCGAGGAGGCCAAGGCGCCCTTGCTGGTTATCGGAGCCGGCGCCAACCGCACGCTCACGGGCCGCATGCTGCTGGAGTTTATCGAGAAGACCGGCATTCCCTTTGTCAGCACGCAGCTCGGCAAGGGCGTGGTCGATGAGACCAACCCGAGGTTTGTCGGCTGCGCCGCGCTGTCTGCCGGCGACTTCGTGCACCGCGCCATTGAAGCGGCGGACGTCATCATCAACGTCGGCCACGACGTCATTGAAAAGCCGCCCTTCTTCATGAAACGCGGCGGCGCCGACGTGATCCACGTCAGCTCCAAGACAGCGGAAGTGGACCCGGTTTATTTCCCGCAGATCGAAATCATCGGCGATATCGCCAACTCCGTCTGGCAGATCAAGGAAAGCATCCACGCGCAAACCACATGGGACTTCGCGCCCATGCTGAAGGCGCGGGCCGCGGAAGTCGCGCACACCAACAGCATCGATGATGACATGCGCTGCCCGATCTATCCGCCCTATGCGGTCAAGATCATCCGTGAAGTCATGCCTTCGGACGGAATCATCGCGCTCGACAACGGCGTCTACAAAATCTGGTTCGCGCGCAATTATCCCGCGCGTCAATCCAATACCGTGTTGCTCGACAACGCGCTGGCCACCATGGGTGCGGGCCTGCCGTCCGCCATGGCGTCGGCGATGGTGTACCCGAAGCGCAAGGTCATGGCGATCTGCGGCGACGGCGGCTTCATGATGAACAGCCAGGAGATGGAAACAGCGGTGCGTCTCGGCCTTAACATCACCGTGCTGATCCTCAACGACAACAGCTACGGCATGATCCGCTGGAAGCAGGCCAACATGGGCTTCAAGGATTGGGGGCTCACGTACAACAACCCCGACTTTGTGAAATACGCCGAAGCTTACGGCGCCAAAGGACATCGCGTGACCAGCGCCGAGATGATGCCCGGCTTGCTGAAAAAATGCCTCGATACCCCGGGCGTGCATTTGATCGATTGCCCGATTGATTACGCGGACAACGACCGCATCCTGAACCGCGAGATCAAACAACTGGCCGCGAAGATCTAGTTGCGCACATCATGTCGTCCCCGCGAAAGCGGGAACCCATCTTGCCACGCACGCCAGCCCGTGCGGATGAGATATGGATCCCCGCTTTCGCGGGGATGACGATTGGAGGGTTACAATGCCTGCTTTGAGAGACATATATCCGCTGTACCTCGCCAACGAGGCGCGGCAGCCCAACACCGACCTTGCCGTGACGGACAAATACACCGGCAAGGTCGCCACCAAGGTGGCGTTGGCGGATTCCAAGATCATCGATGAAGCCATCGGCTGGGCGGTGAAGGCCGCCGAGCCCATGGCCGAGATGGCGGCCTTTGAACGCCAAGCCGTATTGGCGCACTGCGTCACGCGCTTTCAGGAACGCTATGATGAGCTGGCTTATGCGTTGTGCATTGAAGCGGGCAAGCCGATCCGCGATGCGCGCGGCGAAGTCGGCCGCCTGATCGACACCTTCCGCATCGCCGCCGAAGAGTCCGTGCGGATTACCGGCGAGATTCAGCCGTTGGACATCAGCCCGCGCGCCAAGGGCTACCAGGGCATGTGGAAGCGTGTACCCATCGGCCCGTGTTCGTTCATCTCGCCCTTCAACTTCCCGCTGAACCTCGCGGCCCATAAGATCGCGCCGGCCTTGGCGGTGGGTTGTCCCTTTGTGATGAAGCCGGCTTCGCGCACGCCGCTGGGCGCCATTATCATCGGTGAAGTACTGGCCGAAACCAAACTGCCCAAGGGCGCGTTCTCGATCCTGCCGGCCGCGCGCGACGGCGCCGATCTGTTCACGGTCGATGACCGCCTGAAACTTCTGTCCTTCACCGGTTCGCCGGACGTGGGCTGGGATCTGAAAGCCCGCGCCGGCAAAAAGAAAGTCGTGCTGGAGTTGGGCGGCAACGCGGCGGTGATCATCGACGCCGACGCCGATATCGACGACGCGGTGGAGCGCACCATCTTCGGCGCGTTTTATCAGTCGGGCCAGTCGTGCATCGGCGTCCAGCGCATCATCATTCACGAAGCGGTTTACGATGCGTTCAAGAGTAAGCTGGTGGCTAAAGCGAAGACGCTAATCGCCGGCGATCCGCACAAGGAAGAGACCTTCGTCGGCCCCATGATCGATGTAAAAGAAGCCACCCGTCTCGACACCTGGATTCAAGAAGCGACAGGCAAGGGGGCGACACTGCTGTGCGGCGGCAAGCGCGACGGCGCCATGCTGGAGGCCACGCTGCTGGAAGGTGTGGACCGCAACACCAAACTCTATCGTGAGGAGGCCTTCGGCCCGGTCGCCGTCCTGTCCAAGTTCAAGGACTTCGACGAGGCGCTCAAAGAGGTCAACGATTCCAAGTTCGGCCTGCAGGCGGGCATCTTTACCCGCGATCTCTATAAAATGCTGCGCGCCTGGGACAAGCTGGATGTGGGTGGCGTGGTCATCGGCGACGTGCCCAGCTACCGCGTCGACAACATGCCCTATGGCGGCGTGAAAGACTCAGGGCTCGGCCGCGAAGGCATCCGCTTTGCCATCGAGGACATGACCGAAATCCGCAACCTGGTCATCCGCCGCCGCTAAACTGTTAAGCGCGCGGCCGCGAAGAACCAAAGATTGGTGACCGCGATCTTGCCCGGTGCGAAAGCGGCGCGCAGATGCCGCGCGATCTCTTCGCCGGAGGTGAGGCGTACGGCGGCGCTTTCGTCATAACATTCAAACTGCTGTGCGCGCAGGGCCGCTGTGAGGGTCATGTAATCGTCAAAGGGCGCGAATTGCGAGAATTCGATGCAGTAGGCTTTGACGCGCCGACCGAGGGCAATGAGCGCATCTTTCAGTTTGGGTTCGCCGCCTTCGATGTCGATCTTCACGAAATCGGCTTCTCGAATGCCGCGCTGGTCGAACAGCGTATCCAGGCGCTCGCACATGATCGCTTCGGTGTCCGCGCCGCCCGCTGGCGTGACGCGGCTCATGGGATTTGCCCCCCGGCTGATGGCGGCGGGTCCGGCCTTATCGGCGATACCCAGCTTTACGACCTCGATGTTGCCGGTGGGAAATCTCTGAACCTGTTTGTTGCGTTCAAACACGGCGAGGTTATCCGCCGACGGTTCGATGGCAACGATGCGCGCCGCCGGGTATTCGCGGGCCATGCTCAATGAGACCTCGCCGAAATTGGCCCCGACATCGACGAACGTCGCAACATCAATATTCCGGCGGCGCAGCGTTTGCGCAAATACCTCGGCTTGAAGGCCAACGGGCGCACCAGAGGCTTTCAGGTAAAGACCGCTGGACGAGACGTCCAAGAGGACGCCGCTGATCGCGACAAAAATGCCCTCGGGCCGTACGACGATCTCATAGGGGTAATCGAACAGGCGCATCGCCGCATGAAGCCGGACAGCGAAGGACTGCAGGACGTCCGCGCGGATAAAGCGGTTGTCCGTGTGCCGGAGGTCGGGAGCCGGGACTAAGCCGCGCAGCTGGTCGCTGAGTTCGCGCATCAGCGCGTCGTATTGCGTTTGCTTGACCAACGGGAGGCTCCGAAACAGGCGATCTGCTTGCGACTATATAACCCGTCTGTGTGCTTGGGTCGCAGGACCACCGAAAAAACCCAGGGTTTTCATTGGCTTCCGGGCCGTTCGCATGGGGATGGTGTCGCTTCCAATAACCAATTGATAAAATTGGGGGTTTTTGGCCTAGTATAGGTCCGAACCCTCCTTTTGCGGGCTGCCGGACGTTCACCTTGCGCGTTCGGGATGTGGAGCTGCGGGG
>JAIEMI010000176.1 GCA_019752235.1 Rhodospirillaceae bacterium | reverse complement strand
GGCGTCAGGGCCGCAAGCTGATCCTGCGACAGCGCCGCCAATTGCGTTGAACTGAAGCCCGCCACGCCGGCCATGGACAACGCCGCGATCTGCGAGGCGTTCATGCTCGCCAGCTGTTCGGTGCCCAGGGCACGCACCTGCTGGCCGTTGAGGTTGGCAAGCTGCGCCGCCGTAAGGCTATCAAGCTGGGCCGCGCTCATGGCCGTGATTTCGGTCGCCGTGAGGCCGCGAATCTGGGTGCCGGTGAGCGCCCCTACTTGGGCGGGCGTCAAGGCGGCGAATTGCGTGGACGTCAGACCCGCAATCGTTTGAGGCGACAAGGACGTAAGTTGCGTGGTCGTCAGCGCGGCGATCTGTGTGCCGCTCAGCCCTGCGATGGCGCTCATGCTGAGACCGGCCAATTGCGTGGCTGTCAGACTGTCGAGCTGCGTCGCGGTTAAAGCGCCGAGTTCGGTTGACTTGAGGCCGCCAAGCTGCGTGGCGCTGAGCACCGCGAGTTGGTCTTCGCTCAAAATGCCGATCTGCGACGCCGTAAGCGCCGAAAGGCCCGCCGGGGTAAGTCCCTTCAATTGCAGGGTCGATAGCGCCGCGACCTGGGCGGCGCTGAGGCCCGCGATCTGCGGCGCGGTAAGGCCGCCGATCTGTATCGGCGTGAGCGCGGCGAATTGCGTCGGCGTCAGCGCATCGAAGCCCGCCGTTGTCAGACCCTTCAGCTGCACCGTCGTCAGACGCGCGATCTGCTCGGGCGCGAGGGCATTGATCTGGGTGGCGTTGAGGGACGATATTTCGCCCGCCGTCAGCCCGGTCAATTGGGTCGTATTGAGGCCGGCGATCTGCGCCGGCGTCAGCGCGGCGACTTCCGCCGCCGTGAGCGCGCCGATCTGGGTTGCCGTCAAAGCGCTGAATTGGCTTTCGCTCAACCCGGCGATCTGCGTCGGCGCAAGTCCTTTAATCTGCGTCGCGGAGATTGCGGCAATCTGCTCGGGCGTCAGCAGGCCGAACTGCGTCTCGTTCAGACCCGCGAGCACGGTCGGCGTGAAACTTTTGATCTGCGCGGCGTTGATGGCGCGCAGCTGCGTTTCGGTGAGTGCGTTGATTTGCGTCGTCGTGAGCGCGCCGAGGGCCGCGCCCGACAGCGCCTTGACCTGCGTGGCATTGAGTCCGGCGATGTCGGCGGTTGTGAGCCCTTTGATTTGGGCGCTCGTCAGCGCGGTGATTTGTCCCGGCGTCAGCACGCTCATCTGCGCGCCCGTTAACGCCGACAGCGCCGCGGCGCTCAAGCCCTGGATTTGCGTCGGCGTCAGCGCCGCGAGCTGCACCGTGCTCAAGGCCGCGACCTGCGAGGGCGTCAGCGCGTTCAACCCGGCGCCGCTAAATCCACCGATCTGAGTCTTGCTGAGAGCCGCGATCTGGGTCGTCGTCAGCACACTCACTTCGGTGGTTGTCAGCGCGCCGATCTGCGCCGGCGTCAGAGCCGCGAACTGCGCGCTGGACAGCGCCGTGAGGCTCGTGGTGTTAAGCCCCCTGATCTGGGCCGCGGTCAAAAAGGCGATTTGCCCGCCGGACAGCGCTCCGAGCTGCGTGGTTGTCAGCGCACCTAGACCGGTCGTGGTGAACGCTTTGATCTGGCTGCTATTGAAAGCCGAAATCTGCGACGTTGTGAGCGCCTCGATCTGCGTCGTCGGCAGGGCGGCGATGACGGTCGTGGCCAACGCCTTCAGTTGCGTTGTCGTCAGCGCCGCCAACCGCTCGGTACCCATCCCCACGACCTGGGTGAGAGTCAGCGCCATCACTTGCGCCGGAGTCAGCGCGGCAAATTGGGTTTGACTGAGTTCCGTCAACTGCGTTGGACTGAGAGCACGAAGCTGTAAACCGGTCAGGGCTCCAATCTGCGACGCCTTCAGCGCGTCGAATTGGGTGTCGGTGAGCGCGGCCAGCTCCGCCGCCCTCAGGCCCTTGATCTGCGTGATCGTCAGACCGTCTATCTGATCCAGCGTCAGAGCCTGCACGTCGGTGGCGCTCAGGGCGCCGAGTTGCGTGGACGTAAGCCCGCGGAATTGACTGGTGGACAATGACGACAGCTGTGTTTCGGTCAACGACCTGACCTGCATGGCCGACAGCTGAGCCAATTGCGTGGTCGAGAAGCCCGACATCTGCATGGTGCTGAGCGCTGACAGCGTCGTCGCGTCCAAGCCTTTCATCTGCGCGGCCGTCAGCGCGCCAAGCTGCATCGGCGACAGCACCGCCAATTGCGCGGGTGTCAGCGCGTTCAACTCGGCGGGAGTAAGACCCTTGATCTGAAGCGTGTTGAGAACCGCGATATCATCGACGCCGAAAGCCTCGATCTGGGCGTCGAGGAGTACCGAGAGCTGCGCGCCGCTGAAACTGATCTGACTGGGCTCCAGCGCGGCGATCTGTTCCGGCGTCAGGACTTTCATCTGTTTGAGAGACAGCGACGCCAATTGCGCGCCGCTGAACGCGCCGATCTGATCTACCGTGAAGGCGGTGATCTGTGTCGTCGCGAGACTCGCAATATCGCCTTTGCTCAGCCCCGAGATCGCCGTGCGCGACAGGGCCGCAATCTGATCGACGGTATAAGACGAAATCGGCGAAACCAAAGCACCTACTCCCCGCGTTCAACACATACACTGCGGTATCAAACATCAGGTGTACATCAGCAAAAGTTGTGCCAAAAAGGCCGCCGTTCAGAAAGGCCGTTAATACGGCATTAAGTGAAGTAAACCGCCCGTTGCGGCGGCTCCGGACTAGGCAGGAATTGCCCACCGGGAGGGCCTTGGGGTAGTTGCTGCCGGGCAAACTCGGGTATGACAGGCGGCGGATCACGGGGGTACGCGGCACAATGAAAACGGTCTTGAAAATAGCGGCGGCGGCGCTGGCGGTCATCGTGATTGCCTTGGGCGGGATTGTCGCCGATGCGTCCTTGCGCATTGCCACGGAGGAAGTGCTGGCCCCTGACGACGGTGCGCCGGGGCGTTTCGTCACCGTGGACGGCCATAAGCTGCACGTCGCCACGATCGGCGATCCGGCGTCGGACGCGAGCGGCGCGCCGCTCCTGCTGATTCACGGCTTCGGTATCCAGGGCCATGCCGCCTGGCTGCCTTGGGCCAGCAAACTCGCCGGCAGCCGCAGCCTGATCATGCCCGACATGCTGGGCTTCGGACATTCGGCGCGTGTGACCGCGCCGGGACCGCATTACACCGCAGTCCAGCAAGCCGCCGCACTGGCGGACATGCTGGACGTCTTGGGCGTTGCACAGGTGGACGTTGTCGGCCACGCCCTCGGGGGCGCCGTGGCAGCGCAATTCGCGATCGATCATCCGGCGCGCGTGCGGCGCATCGTCTTCATGGATGCCGCGGTGTATTCCCGTCCCCGGCATGCGCGCGCCGGGATTGCAGCGATTGATCGTATTTTGGTCTGGCGTTCTCGCACAGGCGGACCGCTGAGCGCCCCCGCTAAGTTCTGCGGCCCGCAACCCAACTGCCGCTGGCTGCGGCTCGCGCGCGTGCAAGGGTCAACGGACGCCCTGCTGGCGATGGACGAGACGGCGCGCGAAAGCAAAGATAGTCCGTTGCAGGTCGCGCGGATTGCCGCGCCGTCCCTTGTCATATGGGGCGGAAACGACACCACGATTCCCGTGGCCGATGGCGACCGCCTGGCGCGGGAATTGAAAACCACGCTTTCCGTTATCGCCGATGCCGGGCCCGCCCCCTATGCCGATCAACCCGATAAAGTGGCGCGGCGCGTGCTGGAATTCCTGCAGCCATAGGAATTATTTCGCGGGCTGCTTCTTAGGAACGCCCGCTCCAATGTCCAGCCAGGTGCGCTTGGCGACGCCGAGAATTTCCGCGCGCGGCTCGCTATAGGACATCGTCGATGTCTCTTCGATGAAATTCAGGAGGCGGCGCGGAAGCCCTGAATCATTGCCGACCGGCACGGTGACGTTCTCCATATGCACCTCCCGGCCCGTCGGCGTGATGTAGTGGGACATATGATGCATCCCGCAAGGATGCTCGCACATGGTGCGCATATTGCGCCGCGCGGTCAGCGCCACGCCAGGCTTCATGATTTCAAGAGCGTTCGTACCCGTCAGATCCTTGCCCCAGACCTCGGTGCGTAATGTGCCCATAAACCGAATGACGTGCTGATCACCGGCTTCTTCAAGGATCATGAGCCGGGGAATGATCTCGGTGGAGAGCGACTGGAAGGCTTCGCGATAGTGAGGAATGGGGGTGTTTAGACACAAACCTTTCCACGCCGCGAAAAAGGCCGCAGCACCCGCAGACTGAAACATCACGCCCCCAGAACTTAAGGCACACAGCATGAAGGGTTTCCCACCCTCAGAGCAAGAAAAATTCTGTATTACAACGCGTTAGATATATAGATCTCTGGTCATTACGCGCAAAACTCGTCGAAAAATCCGCGCGTTCTCGCCACACCCGGCCATAGCGCAATTCTGTAAAGAGGTCGGCTGGACTTTCAACCGCGAGGAGGACAAGCTGTTTTCACAGGACGGTGGTTGGGGGAGCCTCTTCTTCGTGAAATTCGACGACGACGACAGCGCCGCAAAAGCCGCGAAGAAAAAGCCCGTGCCCCGCAGGCGCGCGTTGAAAGTCTCGCTAGGTATCGCGGGCGCGGTGATGGCGACCGCCGCCGCGGCGACCGGCACGCGCCTCTGGCGGACTGGTGCGGGCGGCAACCTCACGGCAGGCGCCGGCTATGAGCCGTGGCGGGCGTGGGACAGCGGCGACCTGAAAGGCATCGAGGGCATCATCGCCGCGGCGACCTTGGCGTCCAACACCTACAACAGCCAGCCGTGGAAATTCACCGTCACCGATAACGTGATCGATCTGCACGCGGACCCTGCGCGCGGCCTTGGCGCCCTCGATCCTTTCGGGCGTGAAATGGCCATCAGTCTGGGCTGCGCCGTGGAGAACATGGTCATCGGCGCGCAGGCTCTGGGATTTACGCCCGTGCTGAACGTGCTGCCCGCCGGGCCCAACGGTTATCATGTGGCGCGCATGACGGTGTTCCCCGGCCAAACCGACAAGCCTCTCGAAGCCACGGCGCTGGCGCGGCGGCACACGCACCGCGGTCTTTATACGCGCGACGAAAAAGTCACGACGCAGGTGATCGACGCGCTCTATGCCCAAACCCAATACACCAAGTCGCGCTTGGTATGGCTGGGCGGCGACGGCCCCAACGGCAAGCAATTCGCGCAATCGACGCTGGATGCCGCGCAGGCGATCCTCGCCGACAACGACATGCGGCGCGATAGTATGAGTTGGTTCCGGCGCGATCTGGCGGCGGTCAATCACAAGGCCGATGGCCTGACGCTCAACGCAAGCGGCCTGTCGCCCTTCATGACACGCATGGCATTGATGGCGCCCGCCCGCACCGTCGACAAGCGCCTGGCGGACCGGTCCATCATGCTGACACGCGATGTGCAGTTGGCGTCGGCGCCGATGTTCGGGCTGATCACGGTACCCGACGTCAACGATCGGACCGCGCTGGTGGAAGCGGGCCGCTTGTGGCAGCGCATGCACCTGACCGCGACGCTGAAGAACCTGGCCATGCAGCCCATGAACCAAATGATGGAAATGGCCGACCGCGACCGTAGCCTGCAACGCACATCAAACGCGGGAAAGGTTTTGAAGGAGCTTGCGGGCTTCGCGGACGCGGCCGTGGTCTTCGGCTTCCGGCTTGGCTACGCCAAGACCCCGGCGCAGCCGAGCCCGCGCCGCGACGTCAAACAGGTGATCGCTTAATTGCCGAAAACCGCCGTCAGAATACGCATGACGTGGGTCTGGCCCAGCGCATCGAGTTTCACGCCCGTGGCGGCGAAATAGACCGTGAGGTTGTTGAGCGCGTCGTCTTTCTGTTCCGCCGGTGAGCGCGTGGCGACATGATCCTCGGTGCCGCCGGCGACCAGCGAATAGAACGCCAGTGTCTGCAGCTGCTCCATATCGACTTCGCACTGCTTGATGCGTTCGCGCAGCTCCATTGCCGTGTTGCGGTCGTTGCCCATGAGGCCCGACGCTTCAATCACGTCTTTCAAATTCTCGCGCGCGCTGCGCAGCGGCTCGACCAGCGTCCTCTGCCATTCGCGCGACAGCTTCAGCGCCGCGCCGAGGGATTTAGCCAGATGCGCCGTGCCGCTGCCGCGATAGGCCAGCCACGCGCAGAACATCAGCATGTTGACGTCGACGCCGAGGCGGTTCTGCAGCGCGAGACAGGCTTTCTCCACACCCGGCTCCGCGTACGCCCAGGTGGCGAAATCCCACAGCGGGTTACTTTTGGTAACGGAGGCCAGGGCGGCGCTGCTCATCTCTTATGTCTCCTTGCGACGGGCAGAGCGCTTTTTGCCTTTCTCCGTCGCCTCACCCCAGCGCCGCACCAGACCGGCGTCGATATCGAACAGATCCAAAACCCGCCCGACGGTGTGATCGATCAAATCCTCGATGCTTTCAGGTTTAGCATAAAAACCCGGCAGCGGCGGCGCAATGATCGCGCCGATCTCGGACGCCTGGGTCAGCGTGCGCAGGTGGCCGGTGTGCAGCGGGCTTTCGCGCACCATCAGGACGAGACGGCGGCGCTCCTTCAGCACCACGTCGGCGGCGCGCGACATCAGCGAAGACGTGACGCCCGTGGCGATCTCGGAAACCGTGCGGATGGAACAGGGCGCGATGATCATGCCCCGGGTCTTGAAGGAGCCCGAGGAGATCGCGGCGGCGATGTCCGTATTGGGGTAAACCACGTCGGCCAGGGCCTTCACGGCCGAAACCTTGAGATTGGTTTCATAAGCCAGGGTAATTTCAGCCGACTTCGACATGACGAGATGGGTTTCAATGCCCGTACCCCGCAGCACTTCCAACAGCCGAATACCGTAGATCACGCCCGACGCACCGCTGATGCCGACAATAATCCTGTCGGGCGGCGCGGAGGCGGATGCTTTTGTGACAGAGCCGGAACGCGCGGCCATGAAAGTCCCTTGGATAAAGCGAAGCTTATTTATATACGCTTTCGGGCAATCCACCACACTAGCGTAAGGCTGAGAATCTACCTAAAACAGGGCTATAGGCCCGGCGGTTCCACGCCAGTTCGGCTGCATGCATAAGGGGAGAGATATGGCAGGCACAGACATCACCATTACCGGCAAAGACGGCGCCTTCGGCGGCTACTTGGCCCTGCCGTCCGGCGGCAAAGGCCCGGGCGTTGTCATTATCCAGGAAATCTTCGGTGTGAACCCGTGGATGCGCACTGTCGCCGACTGGTTCGCCGGTCAGGGCTATATGGCGCTGGCCCCCGATCTGTTCTGGCGCCAGAAGCCGAATGTGCAGCTGGATCCCACCAAGGACGCCGAGTTCAAGGAAGGTTTCGGCTACTACAATAATTTCAGCGTCGAGAAGGGCGTCGAGGATATCCAGGCCGCCATCACCGCCCTGCGCAAGATGCCCGGCGCGACCGGCAAAGTCGGCAACCTGGGTTTCTGCTTGGGCGGTCTGTTATCCTACCTGACGGCGGCGCGCACCGACACGGATGCATGTTCCAGTTATTACGGCGGCGGCATCAACACCATGCTGGGTGAAGCGGCCAAGATTAAAGTGCCGACGCTTTTGCACCTTGCCGGCAACGACGACTACATCCCCGCCGAAGCCCAGGCCGCCATCAAGGACGGCGTGAAGGATAACGCCAACATCACGGTGCACATCTACCCGGGCACGGCGCACGGCTTCTGCCGCGACACCGACCCGCGCCACTACGACGCCGCGGCGTGCAAACTTGCGCACAGCCGCACGGTCGAGCTTTTCAAAAAAGCGCTCGTCTAAGCCTTTCCACTACAAAAATCCAACAAGGACAGAATCATGGATATTTATGGCGTCGTGTACTCGCCCTTTATGGCGCGCGTGGTGCTTGCCGCGCGCTACAAAGGCATCAAACATAAAATCAGCATGCCGGCGGACGGCACCAAGACCCCGAAGTTCCTGAAGATGAACCCCCTGGGCAAGGTGCCGGTTCTGAAAGACGGCAAGACTATCGTTTTTGAATCCGGCGTGATCCTCGATTACCTGGACGCCAAATATAAGAAAAAGCCGATTATCCCGACCGCGGCGAAAGCCGTAGCGCAGACGCGCCTGCTGGTGGCGATGTTCGGCGAGTATGTGCAAACCGCCGCCTTCGGTCTGTGGCCCCAGGCCGACCCGACGAAACGCGACCAGGCGGTCGTCGATGCGGCGCTGGTCCAACTGAATAAAGTGCTGGACACCACCGAGAAGGTGTTCGCGGGCAAACCCTTTGCGGCGGGCGCGAAGTTCACCATCGCCGATTGCTACGCCGTGCCGGCGCTGTTCTTCCTGCATTTCCTGGTGCCGCAGTTCGGCGTCAAGGATCCGCTGGCGGGACGCAAGAAACTGAAAAAGTACTGGGCCAAGGTGAATAAGGATAAGCTGACCCGCGACCTCCTTGCGGAAATGAACACCGGCCTGCAGGCCGTTATGGCCGCGAACCGGTAGAACGCACATGGCAAAAGCACTGACGATTTACGGGCGCATCCTGTCGCCCTATGTGGCCCGCGCCGTATTGGCGGCTAAGGCCAAGGGCTTCAAATACGAGGTCGTGATGCCCAAGGACGGCATCAAGACACCGCAATTCCTGAAGATGAACCCCTTCGGCAAGATTCCGACCGTGAAAGACGGCAAGACCATCGTTTACGAGTCGAGCGTGGTGGTCGCCTATCTTGATGCCAAGTCAAAGGCAAAGAAGCTGGTGCCCGGCAACCCCGCGGCGGCGGCGCAATGCCGTCTCGTGGCGGCTATCGCCGCTGAATACGTGCAGCCGCCGGCGATCCGTCTGTTCCGCAAGAAGCGCGGCTCGCCGGATCCCATCGACATTCCGGCGACGCTGGCCGAATTGCAGAAGGGTCTGGACGTACTGGAACATGTATTGGTGAAGGGCAGGTTCGGCGGCGGGGCGAAGTTCTCCATCGCCGACGTTTACGCGCCGCCGGCCCTGCTGTTCGCGATGGGCGCGGGGAAAGCCTTCGACGTGCCGGACGTCATCGGCAAGCGGCCGAAGCTCTCGAAGTACTGGGCCTCCATCCAGAAAGACAAACTGGTGAAGCCGGTGCTGGAAGAAATGACGGGTCAGATGGCCGACGCGCTGGCCGGGAAAATCCCGCCGCTGTCGTAGTCGCTTACGCGAGACTCATAAAGGCCGCGTCGGTGAAGGGCACAACTTCGCCGGCGCGGCCTTCGCGTATCTTGGCGGCCCAGGCGGGATCGCCCAACACCGCGCGCGCCACGGCGACGAGGTCCACCTCGCCCCGATCCAGCATGCCGGAGATACGGTCGAGGTCTTCCGTGGAGGTGACGGCGGTGGCGGTGTAAGCGCCCGCATCGCCGAACGTCGGCGCCGCCTGCCCGAGGCCGACACCGCCGCATGTCATGGTGGGACGCCCGGTGATTTTTTTCACCCAGCCGGCAAGGTTGAGCGCGCTGTCCGGGAACACCGGCTGCCAGAAGCGCCGCTGAGAACAGTCGAAGAGATCGATGCCGGCGTCGGCCAGCGGCTCCAGCCAGTCCGCGAGCTCCCCGGGTGTGGCGGCGAGCTGCGCGGTGTAGTCCATCATCTTGAACTGCGAGATGCGCATGAAGATCGGGAAGCCGGGCCCCACGCGGCGGCGGCATTCGCTGATGACTTCCACCGCGAACCTTGTGCGGCGGCGCAGATCGCCGCCGTAGCCGTCGGTGCGGAGATTGGTGCGGTCCCAAAAGAACTGATCGATGAGGCTGCCATGGCCGCCGTGGATTTCGACGCCGTCGAAACCGAGACGCTGGGCATTCTCCGCCGCGTCGCCAAAGGCGGACACAACCGCGGCGATGTCGGATTCCGTCATGGGCGCACCGACGATGCGCGAGGGGCCGGCTTTGCCGTCGGGCCCCGGCGACGGAAACCACACGCCCGATGGGCCCATCTGCGGCCACGGCGGCGGCGTGTACGCCAACCCGTGCAGACCCGCGTGCCATATCTGCGGGACAAAGTGACCGCCGACCTCATGGACGGCGGCAACGGCCTTACGCCACATGTCCAGCGCCGCGGCACCGTGGAAGTGCGGCTCATTCTGATCGAAGGGCGCGGCCGGATGACCGATGGCGATGGCGCCGCTCATGACGAGGCCCGCGCCGCCCTCGGCCCGCCGCCGGTAGTAGGCCGGATAGTCGGCATGCGGCACGCCGTCGGTGCCGAAACCGCGGCCCATGGGCGACATGACGATGCGATTTCGCAACGTCACGCCGCGCACCGTCCATGGCGTCAGGAGGTCGACGTCGGGGACCTCGCGATCGTGATCGGCGGCCGACGGGCAGCCGTGGCGGGACGAATCGGGGG
>JAIEMI010000192.1 GCA_019752235.1 Rhodospirillaceae bacterium | reverse complement strand
TTCTTTTCGCGGTGCCGGCCCGTCGGGCGCGAAAGTTTGGGGGCCCGTAATACCAACGCGCTTGCGCGCCATACCACAGCCCGCGCGGGATATTCGACCCTCCGTGCTAAAACCGATCCGGCTCGCAATTTCCGATGGAGGACGCACATGAAATTCGTATCGAAGCCCAGAATCGAGGCCCGGTGGATCTCGAGCACCGGCGGTCTGAGGATGACGTGGGTCGTTTTCGGTCCCCGGCCGCGCGCCCTGGTGTGGCGCGGAGAACGGTTATGACCCGCATCCTGGTCGTCGACGATAGCCCGACCATGCGTCTTATCGCCGGCGCTATGCTGCGCAAGCTGGGATTCGAAGTCACTGAAGCCGGTGATGGCGAACAGGCGCTGCGCGCGTGCATGATCGAGATGCCGGCCGGCATCCTGCTCGACTGGAATATGCCGGTGATGGATGGCCTCAGTCTCCTCAAAGCCCTGCGCCGACACGAGCAGGGCGGCCGCCCGAAAGTGATCTTCTGCACGACCGAGAGCCATTTCAGCCTTATCTCGCAAGCCATCTCGCACGGCGCCGACGAATTTATCATGAAGCCCTACGACATCGAGATATTGAGGTCGAAGATGGTTTACACCGGCCTTCTGCTGGACGACGCAGCGTGATGAACGTTCTGGCGCCGCCGCCCCGCGAAATCCGCGTCCTGGTCGTCGACGACTCGCTGGTGATTCGCGGGCTGATTTCTCGTCATCTCAAGGACGTGGCAGGCGTCAGCGTGGTCGGTTCGGCGTCCGACGGCGCCAAGGCTCTCGATCACGTCCGCGGCGGCGGCATCGACGTCGTTATTCTCGACATCGAAATGCCCGTGATGGACGGGATCGCCGCGCTGCCCGAGATGCTCAAGATCGACCCCGCCCTGGTCGTCATCATGGCGTCGACGCTGACGACCCGCAACGCCGCCATCAGCTTGCGTGCGCTTAGGCTGGGGGCCGCCGACTACATTCCCAAGCCCAGCGCCACCTCCGAGATTTACGGCGAGAACGACTTTCGCCGCGAGCTTCTGGAAAAAGTCTTGCACCTCGGTCACCGCCGTCATGGGGCCAAGGTAGCCGCCAGCTCTTCGCCGGCGCAAACTCAGGGCGGGAAAATCCCGCCGGCTATTTCGCTGCGCGCGAGGACCGCACAACGGCCCAAGGTGCTCGCGGTCGCCAGTTCGACCGGCGGGCCCAACGCCCTTGCGCTCTTCTTTAAGAACCTCGACAAGGACATCGCGCTGCCGATCTTTGTGACGCAGCACATGCCGCCCACCTTTACCGCGCTGCTGGCCGAGCATCTCGGCCGCGAAAGTGGATGGCTGGTCAAGGAAGCCGCCGCCGGCGACGCCGTTCTTCCAGGGCGCGTCCTGATCGCCCCTGGAGATCGCCACCTCCTGGTTCAAGCCGACGGGGTCAAGATCGACGCGGGACCGCGTGAAAACTATTGCCGTCCCGCCGCCGACCCCATGCTGCGCAGCTTGGCCGCGCTCTATCGCGGCCAAGTGCTTTCGGTCGTGCTTACCGGGATGGGCCAGGACGGCCTCAAGGGCTGCGAGGCCGTGGTCGCCGCCGGCGGCACGGTCATGGCGCAGGACGAAGGCTCCAGCGTCATCTGGGGCATGCCCGGGGCCGTCGCCACGGCCGGACTATGTACCGTCATCGGCACGCCGGACGACTTGGCCCGCGCCGCGTCTCGTTTCGTCAAGACAGGGAGTTATTGAGCATGCAACCGGATCTGAGTTTTCTCGCCGGCTTCATCAAGAATGAAGCGGGGATCGTGCTTGGCGAACAGAAGGGATACTTCGTCGAGTCCCGATTAAGCGCCGTCGCCGCCCAGCATGGACACGAAAGCGTCGCCAGCCTCGTTGCGTCCCTCAAGGCCTTTCCCTCGGCCGCGCTCAGGCGTGACGTCGTCGAGGCCTTGACAACCAACGAGACCTCGTTCTTCCGCGACAACACGCCGTTCGATAATCTCAAGAACAAAATTCTGCCGCAGCTGATGGCCAAACGGGCGGGCTCGAAACGCTTGCGGTTCTGGTGCGCGGCCGCGTCGACCGGACAGGAGCCCTACTCCCTGGCGATGATGTTGAGCGAGCAGGGGCCCAAGCTCGCGGGTTGGAAGATCGATATCCTCGCCACCGACATAGATACGGCCGTGCTTCAGAAAGCCCAGGCGGCGACCTACAATAAATTCGAGGTTCAACGGGGCCTGCCCGTGCCGCTCCTCTTGAAGTATTTTGATCAGTGCGACGGCGACCGCTGGCAGGTAAAACCGGCCATCCGCGCCATGGTCACCTATAAGAAGCTCAATCTGCTTGATGCCCAGGCTGGTGCCGGCGTGTTCGACGTCGTCTTCTGTCGCAACGTCCTGATTTATTTCGACCTGGCCACCAAGGCCATGGTGCTCGCCAAGATCGCCCAGCAGCTGAGCGCCGATGGTTGCCTGATTCTGGGGGGGGCCGAGACCGTGATGGGCATCACCGACCGCTTCGCGGCGGCTCCCGACATCCGCGGTTGCTACTTGCCCACGGTACGGATTCGCAACGCGGCCTAAGCCCCGCAAATGCGGGCTAAATCGACCCTGCTGCCGAGAACGCTCTGCAGCAGTGAGACGAGTGGTAGACCGCACCAGGACTCGAACCTGGGACCGCTGATTAAGAGGCCCGTTTGGCCTTAAATGCCTCTATATCTTATTGATAATTCAAATATTATTTCGTATGTCGTTGATAGATGACATATGTAAATGTATATGATAGATGACATTTGCTTTTGTCAGCTATCGATTACATTCTATAGCTCAATCAATCGCATCGGGTCCGCCATGCTTGTACGCACCGCAAACGATCTGGGAACCGCTATCCGTGATCATCGGAAGCGCAGGGGCTGGGATCAGCAGACCCTAGCGTCACACGTCGGCGTCAGCCGCCAGTGGATCATCGATGTGGAAAAGGGAAAGCCGGGTGCCAGCATTGGCCTGGTTTTGCGCGCGCTGGACGCCCTTGGCATGCCCATAAACCTTGCGGTCAAACCCAGCACGAGAACTCGCGTGGCCAGCATCGATATTGACCAGATCGTGCGCAACTCCCGACGGAACGCGCGATGACAGCTGAACTCATTGCCCTGATGAATGGGCGCGAGATCGGCCGTGTGCGGCGTGGCGCGCGGAGCCGTCTCTCATTTACATACGCCGAGGACTGGTGCGCCGATCCCGACGCTTACCCGCTCTCTGTTTCAATGCCCTTGAGCGCGGCGGAACATACGCATGCTCCCATCGTCAACTTCCTGTGGGGCTTGCTGCCGGACAACGCCCTCGTGCTCGAGAAGTGGGCCAGCAGGTTTCACGTTTCGCCGAGCAGTCCTTTTGCATTGATCGCCAATGTTGGCGAGGATTGTGCGGGCGCCGCCCAGTTCGTCGTTCCGGAGCGCCTTGATGCGGTTCTCGGTTCCTCGAAACGCGATGTGGAATGGGTTACCGACGCCGATATTGCACAACGCTTGAAGGCTTTGAGGATGGATCATTCGGCGTGGCGTGCGCCGCGTGACACCGGACAATTCAGCCTCGCCGGCGCCCAACCCAAGACCGCGCTCTTGAGGGACGGCAATCGATGGGGCGTGCCTTCCGGGCGGACACCCACAACGCACATTCTGAAACCTCCGACGGGTGAGTTTGACGGTCACGCCGAGAACGAGCATTTCTGTTTGCGTCTAGCGCGGGCCGTTGGCTTGCCGACCGCCACATCGGAGGTCATGCGCTTTGAGGACGAACTGGCCATTGTGGTGGAGCGCTATGACCGCGTCGTGACCAAGGAAGGCATCCTTCGCGCGCATCAGGAAGATATGTGCCAGGCCCTCGCCCTGCACCCGGCTAAGAAATACGAAAATGAAGGCGGGCCCGGCGCAAAGGCTATCGTCACGCTGCTGCGCGATTACTCAAGTGCGCGCGGCGAGGATGTCGCGACCTTCCTCGATGCTTTTATCTTCAACTGGCTGATTGCTGGCAGCGACGCGCATGCAAAGAACTATTCCCTGCTGATCGGTGCTGGAGGAAGGGTGCGCCTCGCCCCGCTTTACGACCTCGCCAGCGCCTTACCCTACGACGCTCTCAATACCAAGAAGCTCAAGCTCGCCATGAAGGTGGGGAAGAAATACCGCCTGGCCGACATCGGCCCGCGTGATTGGAGCGCGCTCGCAAGCGAGGTCGGCGTCAAGGCGAAGGACATGCGCGACCGCGTGTTGGACCTCATCGACCGCGTTGAGGGGAAAATCGAGGGGGTGCGAAGCGCGGTCATAGAGGCAGGCATTCGCCCCCCTGTCATCGACCTGCTCGTGGATCGGCTGCGATCACGACTTACCCAATGTCGGCGGTTATTCCTGCACCAGGAAGAATAGCGCGCCGCTAAACCGCTGCCTTTTCTGGCGTCTTCGAAATCTGTTACCCAGATCGTTACCCAAAGACCCCTTTCGGGATATGGCTAGCGCAAGCGGTCAAAACCACATCTATCGCAACAGATTGGAAAGACTCACATTTTCGTCTTTGGAAATGGTGGGCCCGCCAGGACTTGAACCTGGAACCAGACCGTTATGAGCGCATAATGGCACGATCAAGCGCGGTCATTGGCAAACAAAAATGGACGGCACTCATCACTAAGAAGACCATATATTATCGGCACAACTCGCACTTCTTGCGTCCACAAACGTCCATCAGCGTTTGTAGGAGATTATTCTCTTTTTTCCAGAAAGCTCACTTACATTTCACTTACGCCAAAGTTAGAGTGTTTCAACCACTCTGGTTGGAAGTTCAAGAATGCGCGCTTTACTCAGCAAATCCCTCATCAACACGCTGGAGCCACGCGCGACGCCATACGAGGTGCGCGATAAGCGCGTGAAAAATCTTCTCCTTCGCGTACAGAAGACCGGCAGCATGACTTACTACCTTGAAATCCGGCAAGGCCGCCGGCTCCGGATTGGCCCGGGCTCCATCGATGTCGACGATGCCCGTAAAATAGCCATTCGCCACCTCGCCGAGATTTCTAAAGGTAAAGATCCAGCGCAAATCCAGAACGAAGCTAAAGGTCTTACTTTCTTGCGATTTGTTGACGAAGAGTATGCGTCATGGGTGAAGGTGCATCTGCGCACCCACGAAAAACTGTTGCAACGGTTGCGCACCAATTGCCGTCGCTTTCACAACAAACTCCTCCACGAGATTACTCCCCTGGAATATGAGAAATGGCGGACAGCGCGCCTGACCGCGGGATGCCAGCGTGCCACAGTAAACCGTGATCTCGACGATTTGCGGCCGGTATTATCTCGAGCCGTTCAGTGGGGATTTATCGAGAAGAACCCCCTCGCCTCCGTTAAGAAAATGAAGCTAGACCGCAACGGAATTGTCCGGTTCCTTAATGAGGACGAAGAAAAGCGGCTGTTTGAAGCGTTCGACGCTCGGGAAGAACGGATTCGGGCCGAACGGCAACGAGCCAACGATTGGCGCGCTCAACGCGGCTACGCGCTGATGCCGTCGCTGAGCAATCACACCTATGCCGATCACCTGAAGCCTATGGTTTTAGTATCGCTACACACCGGCATCCGGCAGGGCGAGTTGTTTGATCTTGAGTGGCCGGATATAGATTTAGACCGCCGAATTCTGACGGTCCGCGGCGAAAGAAGCAAAAATCTGCAGACCCGGCATATTCCTTTGAATGCGACCTGCCACCAGGTCCTTCGGGACTGGAGAAATCAATGTTGCGACGATGCAAGCCGCATATTCCCCGGAAAGGACGGAGGCCGGCTCGATAACGTCAATTCAGCATGGAGGGGCATGCTTAAAAAGTCTGCCATTGCTGCGTTTCGGTGGCATGATCTGCGGCATACCTTCGCTTCCCGGCTCGTCATGAGAGGCGTTGATTTAGCGACAGTACGCGATCTTATGGGTCACGGAGACTTTAAGATGACGCTTCGCTATGCGCATCTAGCCCCAGAACACAAGGCGGCTGCGGTGGCCAAGCTCGTGGAAGCTATGGATCTCGTTGCGTAGACGAACCCGCTTGGCCAGCCTGCGCCGGCCCGGTATTCCTCGGACCATCAATTTACGTCCGATTCGCGACTGCGCGCGTGGGGAAATGTACCGTTCAAACGCCCGCGAACATTCCTAAACACTTATCGCCAATCACGCATTTGAGCGAACTCTGGACGTCGTCGAACGTGCGTGGGCGATCATGAACATTCACAGGGCTTTTTCTTGATCGAATGATCTAGAGGCAGTTTCTTTTGGGCCCGTTCGCCCATGAAAGGAACTTAGAGATGAAGAAAAACTCCAAAGCAACTCTCGCCGAAGCTTACTACTGCACCATAGACGATGCGCTGCCAGCCACCGTGGCTGTGACATTCAGGGCGCACGCATCGGGTTTTAAAGCGCAAGTCTCAACGACTTGCCAGAATCACTGCGAGGAAATGCTTCACGCCGTCATCCATCCGGCTTCGACACAGGCAGTTGTTCTGGAAGAACTCGAATTACTCCACCGACATATCACGGCCTACGGTCATGACGATCTCACAAGCTGCTTTCTTCAGGTTATCTCAGGCGCTGTGATGGAGGCTGGCGGGCATCTACACCTAGACGAAGATTGGCCGCATTACTTTCTGACGGGCCAGGGACAGGATATTTCTAGAAAGGACTTTCCGGCCGGCCGCGTACTTATCGCCATTAGCGCGCCGATGACCCGCGAGCAAGCTTGCGGTCATTTGTCGGAACTCATCGTGACCATTCAGTCCAATGGTCTTTCATGTGGTCAGTCCATCACGCCGCGCGGCATTGGCCATACCGTAGAAATCGGTGGCAAGTTTAAAACAGAAATCCTGTCGCGCAGCGGCTATTTGGTCTCCCGTTAGGCGCGCGAATTGCCAACGAAGGACTGCGGTAATGACGGCCGGCTATCCCGGCGTCACCACGACGGGACGCTCCAAGAACTGCGCTCATTTCAATTCACACTTGCTCAGAAGGTGACTGCCTATGAACGACAAAATCAACGTGACAACTACACGTAACCGTCATCGTCGAGACTCCGGCGACAGCCGAAGAATCGACGTTGCCTCAGCGTCACTACGACAGTTCCTGCATTACTTCTCTAATGTTCCGCCGGAGTTGGCACCGGCGGTGCGGGACGAAAAGTTATCGCCGATTTTGGGGAGGAATTCGTCGGAAGCAAACGGCCTCCCGGGATAAGGCTTCGCGCACCAAAGAAATGCTTCGTTAACGCTAAAATCCTTGTATGGGATCACGAGGATGATCATGGCGGCGACCTTACATACGTTGAGGGCTTCGCCCGTGATAATGAAGGATTTCACTTCTTGCACGCATGGTGCGTTCGAGGAAACATCGTGGTTGACCCTACGCTCCGTGACCCGGAAAATTATGGGTACATCGGGGTGAAAATTTCTACAGACCAAATGGCCCCAGTCGTGGCCAGGGCCGGCCGATTACAGACGCGGTCCGGGTGATAGGGGAGACGGAAGCTACATACTACCGCTGGTGGAATGAGTATGGCGGCCTGAAGGGCGATCAGGTTATTCGCGTGGACGCAAGAAGCCCACGGCTTGAAGAGCAACCCCGCCAAGGACGTCCCATATATAAAAACGGGTGGCGACAGTTTCCACAGTTGGTCTATGTCCGAAGTGCGTCAGTTCAAGGCTAAGTTCCCGGTAGGCACAATGGCCCGACTCGCTTTCGATTTATTGCCCTACACAGGCGTCCGCCGGTCTGACGTGATACGTCTTGGTCTGCCAATGGAGGTGGACGGTGGTCAAGCACTTCGGTTTTTTGTGACCAAGGGTCATAGACGCCTGCAACGTGAATTGGTGTTACCCATCTTGCCATTGCTGCGTCAGAGCATCGCCGCGACTGCCACAGGCAAAACAACGTACATCGTTGGCGCGCACGGGAAACCCTACGTTAGGGAGCTCGCATTGATGTCCGAAAGGTTACGGCGCCGCGTACAAGCCTATTACCCCCCGCGACGCCGCTCCAGGTTACTTCCTGATCCGAACGCCGACGCGGAACGTGCGGCCAATCACGTCGTAAAGAGTGGGATTGGCGCTGAGAGCGGCCCCGCCGACATTTGTGCCATAGCCCATCTGGACGGGCGCCTTATTGGCTAGATTGTCGATCGCGAGGAACACCTCGGTCTGGCTCGACAGCTTGTAGTTTACATTGGCGTCGAAATAGATGGCGCCATCGATGTCATTGTCCTCAATGGTCATGTGGTCAGCTGTCGATGTTGGACATCCAGATCTACATTCAATGTAAGACGTGTTGTAAACGCCGTCGCTGAAGCCGCGGGCGGCCAAGGCCGCCGTCAACGGCCCTTCTGTCCATGCCGCGCTGGCGTTGAAGCTCCAACGCGGCAACGACAATTGGGCTGAACCGTTCGGACTGTTGATCCCGACCGTGTCAATTGGCGTGTTAATTCCGTTGTCGAGACGGTTCTTGAGATACCGCGTGCCGAAGAATCTCAGCGTCACGTCCCCTCCCAGCCAGGGGGTGATCTCCTCAAGGTTCTGTCGGTAGGTTGCCTCGAAGTCTATGCCGCGGGACACTTGCCGCGCTAGGTTGACTGGCTGCACGAGAACTTGGGAGATCGTACCCGCGGAATTGCGGGTGATCTGCGCGCAAAGCACCGTATTACCCGCGAAGCACTGGTTGACCAGCGTCGCAGCGTTGACCGTCTGAATCGCGTCGTCGATCTTGATATTGTAGAAGTCGGCGGAAGCCGTCAGACCCGGGATAAAGCGCGGACGCAACACGGCGCCGAGGCCCATCGTGTCCGCCCTCTCCGGCTTCAGGTTGCCGTTGCCTTTGGTCACTTGAAAACCTGTCGCCACCGCGTTGCCGCGGAACGGGTCGGGCATGGTGACGGTCGAGGTCTGGCCCGACTGGAACAGTTCCGCCAAGTTTGGCGCGCGAATGTCGCGGGATCGCGTGGCGCGGAAAGTGATGTCGTCGATCGGCGAATAGGTGAGGCCGATCTTCCACGTCGCGACGAAGCCGGATGTGCTGTAATCGGTGGCCCGAACCGCGCCATTTAAGTCGAAGCTCTTCGCCAGGCGGTGATCCTTGGCCAAGGGCACGACCGATTCAACGTAGCCTTCGGTCACGTTATAGGAGCCGAAGCTCGGGGTGTAGTTGCCTGTGAAATATGCCCGCGAGGAGGACAATGAGTCGTTAGTGCCAGAGA
This sequence comes from Rhodospirillaceae bacterium, assembly GCA_019752235.1. Taxonomy (GTDB): domain Bacteria; phylum Pseudomonadota; class Alphaproteobacteria; order Rhodospirillales; family Rhodospirillaceae; genus SHVO01. The sequence goes on along the minus strand of JAIEMI010000192.1, from coordinate 1,191 downwards.
CCGCTTCCCGCCGGTGTTCAGCCCCCATCGCCAGCGAAATGGGGCCAGCCCAATTGGAAAACGGGTTACCGTGCAGGTTGGCGGCGACCACCTGCTGAGTCAGCCGGTTTCGGCCCCAGGATGTGCCCCGCACATAGTTCAGCGCCGCGGGCGTGTTCACGCCCGTCCCGAAGATATTGTAGGGCACGCAGCCGTTGTTGGGATTGGCCAGTGTCGAGCGGCAGACGATCGCGCCATTCAAGTTGCGGACGGCATCCAGCGCCTCGTTGAAGCGGGCCGTGACCGAGGTCTTGGCTTCGATATAGCTCTTGTTGATACCCATCTGGCCGTAGACGTCCCAGGTCCAGTTGGAGCCGAACGCGTCGAAGTCGCCACTGGCTCCTATCACCGGCCGCAGTGAGGTGCGTTCGCTGCTGACTAGCCTAGCGAGATCCTGATCGAGCCGTCCCATGGAGAACGAAGTCACGTTGAGCGCCGCGAGGCGAGCCGCGATGCTCGCCGGGATGAACGCATTGTCGCTCCGAACGGAGATGTTCCCGACGTTGTACTGGGCACCGCTGTTGACGAAGCTTTCGGCACGCCCATAAGAGAGTTGGCCAAAAATTTCGAGGTTATCGCTCACCTCGAAATTCGCGCGAAGGAACAAATTCTGACGGGAAAGCCTTGGATCCAGGTCGGCCGTCCGGCCATTGTCAGCGTATTCCCAGTCCCCGCCTTGCATGAACGGATTGCCGACCACGGGCCCGTAATTCAACTGCAGTGGGACCCCGCCGGGCCCGAAGTGGGTGCCGGCCAGCGGACCCGACGTAATGATGCCCCCGGGGGTAGCCGTGGAGAAGCCGGAGTTCGGACGTACCAATAGCTGCGGCTGGCCGTTTGAGGCGGTGTAGGCCGGGTTGAAGATCAGCTTCGCTGCGTTGTACCAGTCGCGCGGCACCCCGGATATCCCATCGTTGCGAGCGATCTCCGCATTGGCGAGGAGGTGGCCACGCCCACCGAGGAAACCAGTCCCGCCCGTGAGCGAAACCTTGTAGCTGGCGTCATCGCCGTACGTCGTGACACCTCCCTGGACTTCGCCCTTGAGGCTGGAATCAGCGTATTTAGTTTTGAGGGATTCCAGTTCGGCGGAGTTGTCGACGGTCACTTCACCGTCGCTGGGACCAGGCGGGACGTTGTTGCAACTGCAGCCAA
>JAIEMI010000119.1 GCA_019752235.1 Rhodospirillaceae bacterium | reverse complement strand
TATCGCGGCGCCGAATACGTCGTGGATCTGGTACCGAAAGTGAAGATCGACGTTGTTGTCGACGATGCTCAGGTCGAACCCGCCATCGAGGCCATCCGCAAGGCGGCCCAGAGCGGCAAGATCGGCGACGGCAAAATCTTCGTCTCGTCGATTTCGGATGTTGTTCGCATCCGTACCGGCGAACGCGGCGCGAGCGCAATTTAGGGGCTTGCCGCGGCGGGTGTCCGTGGGGCTAGACGGACACCCGCACCCCTTTCTTCCTCTTCAGGGACGCCTTCCCAAGCGCCCTTAGCCCGAGCACCGCCCCAAGGTGCGCTCCTTCCGACCGCTGCATCCGCCGGTCCCCAACGCCACCAAACGATCACACCCGGAACCGACCGGACTCTTTTATTTTTCGGTTGCTGCACTGCCCAAAACCGGGGTTCGCCCCTGTGGACGACGTTTCGCAGCGCAACAACAGGTTGAGTCATGGAAGAACGAATTTCCCTTTCCCGTCAAAGCGCTCCGGCCGCATTGCAGCAGAAAAATCCGATTTTCCTAGATACAAAAACGACAGCGAAATCCCCCTCTTGCGCTACCCCCCGCACGGGTGCGAAAGACATCCCCGCGACTGAAGAACTGATACGGCGGGGACATAAATTCCCTGCCGTGGCAGCTCATTATCTGACGGGAACCGATCAAGAGATGAACAAACAAGACGTACTGGCGGGCATTAAAAATACGAAGATAAAAGCGCTGGTCGAAGAGATGGCCGCGCTGTGCCAACCGGCCAATATCCATCTGTGCGATGGCTCAGATGCCGAGAACGACAAACTGTGCGATCTCATGGTGCGCGGCGGCACGTTTATTAAACTTAATGAAAAGAAGCGCCCGAATTCCTACCTGTGCCGTTCGCATCCCGGCGACGTCGCGCGCGTTGAACACCGCACGTTCATCTGCAGCAAAAACAAAGAAGACACCGGCCCCACCAACAACTGGGCCGATCCCGACGAAATGAAAGCGACCCTGCGCGGCCTGTTCAAAGGCTGCATGAAGGGCCGCACGATGTATGTGATTCCGTTCAGCATGGGCCCCTTGGGTTCGCCAATCTCGCACATTGGCGTGCAAATCACGGACTCCGCGTACGCCGTCGTTAACATGCGCATCATGACGCGCATGGGTAAAAAGGTGCTCGACGTCCTTGGCGACGGCGACTTTGTGCCCTGCGTCCACTCTGTCGGCGCGCCGCTGGAGCCCGGTCAGAAAGATACGGCTTGGCCCTGCAACGACGAAAAGTACATCGTCCAGTTCCCCGAAGAGCGTTCGATCTGGTCGTTCGGTTCGGGTTACGGCGGCAACGCGCTTTTGGGCAAGAAGTGCTTCGCCTTACGCATCGCCTCGGTGATGGCGCAGGAAGAAGGCTGGCTGGCCGAACATATGCTTGTGGTCGGTCTGGAATCGCCGAAAGGCGAGAAGACCTATGTCGCCGCCGCATTCCCCAGCGCCTGCGGCAAGACCAATCTGGCCATGATCATTCCGCCGAAAGGCTTCGAAGGCTGGAAAGCCTGGACCGTGGGCGACGACATCGCCTGGGTGAAGCCGGGCGCCGACGGCCAGCTGCGCGCAATTAATCCGGAAGCCGGTTATTTTGGCGTCGCCCCGGGCACGTCCGAAAAGACCAACCCCAACGCCATGCGCCTGACCGAGCGCAATTGCATTTTCACCAACTGCGCGCTGACCGACGATGGCGACGTGTGGTGGGAAGGCATGACCGACGAAGCGCCGGCGCACCTGATTGATTGGAAAGGTCAGGACTGGACGCCGGCATCGACGACGCCGGCCGCCCATCCGAACGCACGCTTCACCGCGCCCGCGACGATGTGCCCGACGCTCGATCCGTCTTGGGACGACCCGAAAGGCGTGCCGATCAGCGCGTTCATCTTCGGCGGCCGCATGAGCCACACCTTCCCGCTCGTCTTCCAGTCCTTCGATTGGGACCACGGCGTTTATCTGGCCGCGACCATGGGCTCCGAAGCCACCGCCGCCGCCGAAAACCAGGCCGCCGTGCGCCGCGATCCGATGGCGATGCTGCCCTTCTGCGGCTACAACATGGCCGACTACTGGACTCATTGGCTGAGCCTGAAGAACAAGGTCACCAAGGCGCCGCTGATCTTCCGGGTCAATTGGTTCCGCAAGGATGAGCATGGCAAGTTCATGTGGCCGGGTTACGGCCAGAACATGCGTGCGCTGGCCTGGATCGTCGACCGCGTGCACGGCCGCGCCGGCGCCGTGGAAAGCCCCTTCGGGTACATGCCGCAGTATCAAGACATCAAATGGGAGGGTATGGAGTTCGAGAAATCGAAGTTCCAGAATCTCATGGAAGTGAACCAGACCTCGGCCCTGCGCGAAATCGACGACCAGAAGGGCTTCTTCGAACGTTTCGGAACCCGCACGCCGGACGCTTTGCTGCAACAGCAGAGCAAGGTGCGCAAGCGCGTGGAAAGCGCGGCGCCGGTCTGGAATCCTTAACATAAACCATTGAATTAACGACTATTTCCGGGGGCCTCGCGGTCCCCGGAAGCGTTTTCAGCTATGCATTCGCCTGGGAACGGGGATGCGTATCCGGCCTATGGCCCAAGCCGTGGGCATCATACATAGTTCGCACCCACATTGTTTCGGCGGACAAAGCAGGAGACGCGCCCATGACCGCATGCCTGATCGGCTGGTATCACTCGAAGTTCGGCAAGCTTGCCGATGAGACCCTGGAAAGCCTGATGATCAAGGCTGCGCGCGGCGCGCTCGACGATGCGGGCATCGCCGCCAAGGACATCGACGACATTTTTGTCGGTCATTTCAATTCCGGATTTTCGGAACAAGATTTCGCGGCTTCGCTGGTGCTGGGCGCCGACCCGGATCTGCGTTTCAAGCGCGCGACGCGCGTTGAGAACGCGTGCGCCACCGGCAGCGCCGCCATTCACGCCGCGGTCAACGCCGTGCGCAGCGGCCAAAGCAAGATCGCGCTGGTGGTCGGCGTCGAGAAAATGACGCACCTTGATTCCGTCACCGCCGGCAACAACTTGCTGCACGCGTGTTACGTCACGGAAGAAGCCGGCATCAAAGGCGGCTTCACCGGCGTCTTCGGCCGCATCGCCGACAGCTATTTCCAGAAATACGGCGACCGCTCCGACACCATCGCGAAAATCGCCGTGAAGGCGCACGCCAACGCAGTGAACAATCCGCTGGCGCAGATGCCCAAGCCCCTCACCTTCGAATTCTGCCGCGACGTGTCGGAAAAGAATCCGCTGGTAGCCGGGCCTTTGCGCCGCACCGACTGCTCGCTGATCTCGGACGGTGTCGCCGCCGTCGTCATCGCGCACAGCGACATTGCCTTGCGCGCCAAAAAAGCGGTGGCCGTGCGCGCCATCGCCCAGGTCAACGATTACCTGCCCATGAGCCGCCGCGACATGACGCATCTGGAGGGCGCGGAACTGGCCTGGCAGCGCGGACTGGACGCCGCGGGACTGAAACTGCTCGACCTCGACGTGGTCGAAACCCACGACTGTTTCACGGTCGCCGAACTGATGGAATACGAAGCCATGGGCCTCACCGCGCCCGGTGAAGGCTACAAAGCCGTGGATGAGGGCTGGGTTTACAAGGACGGCAAGCTGCCGGTCAACGTGTCCGGCGGATTGAAGGCCAAGGGCCACCCCATCGGCGCCACCGGCGTATCCATGCACGTGCTGCAAGCCATGCAGCTCACCAACAGCGCCGGCGGTATTCAAGTGAAGGACGCCGAGCTGGCCGGCATCTTCAACATGGGCGGCGCGGGCGTCGCCAACTACGTCAGCATTCTTCAGGCGTTCCGCTAAAAGCGGCGAAAGAACGCAAGCTACGGACAAAAGAAAACGGGCGGACCTTTCGGTCCGCCCGTCGTCTTTTTTAGCGCTCTAATCCTTGGGGACTAGAAGCTGTAGCCAAGCTTCACACCGAACATGCGCGGCACCTGCGGTGCCGGCGATGTCAGGCCGAGGGCGACGTTACAATAGCAACCGCCATCGTTCTGGATGTTCTTCGTGACGTTGGTCACGAATACGCTGGCGTTCAGGCCTTCGTTACCCATGACATCGCGCCAATCGAAGTTCAGATCCAGGTTGTGATAGGCCTGGTTCTGGTCGACACCCACGCACTTGCCGTCAGCCGACAGCGGACCGTAACCGTTGGCCGCCGTACGGCAGATGGTGTTGACGATACCGGTGTTCGGATTAGACGCCACCGTGCGGGTTCTCGGCTTCGCGACGTTATACATCACACCGGTGTGGGTGTAGTTCGCCGTAAAGCTCATGTCACCGATGGTGGCCTGATCAACCGGCAGATGTACGGTGCCGCGCAGCGACCACTTCCACTTCGGCACGAAGCTGAAAGGCGCCGAGGCGAAGCTGACCGGGACGATGACCGGCACCGTGTTCGTGCCGATATTCTGGAAGTTATCCCACTTGGTGTACTTGGTCTTCGTATAAGCCAAGTTACCACCGACTTCCAACCAGTCGGTCGGAACGACCGTCAAATCGGAGTCAAGGCCCGTGATGTAACCGGTGGCGGCGTTTTCAGTCACCACGATCAGCGACGCCGGAGCCGTCGGCGAGCTGGCGCGGTTGGCCAACTGCGTTACGCTGACCTTGATGTTGCTGTAGTCGCCGTAGAAGTAGCTGGTGGCGGTACGGATCTTGACACCACCCACATCGAAGGTGCCTTTGATACCACCTTCATAGTTGGTCAGCACGTCGGGCGAGAAGTTCTGCTTGCCCAACACGTCCTGCAGACCACCGGCGGAGTACCCCTTCGAGTTATTGAAGAAGATCATGATGTCGGGAGTCCACTGGTACTGCAGCTGGAAGGTATACACACCGGCGCTGAAGCGTGCGTCACCTGCCGCGGCGGAGGCCGTTCCCGGCGCGCCAAGAGTGGAAATCAGCTGGGTCGGGTTCGCTGGATTAACGCTATAGATGATTTGCGTCAGGTGATCCCACGTGTAGCGATAACCAGCCGTGAAGCTCAGGCCCGCGAGGGCTTCGCTGAAGTGACCGATATCGATATTGGCCTGGCCGTAGACGCCCCGCGACTTCGAAGAGTTCTTCGTCGCTGCGGCGGTTTCCGACACGCCGAGTGCATAACCGTACGTCAACACAGGCTTGTTCTGTTGGCCGGTATGGAAGGTACCCACCGTGAAGTCCAGGAAGTCGAACAGCTTGGTACCTTGGAGTTGGAGTTCATCGCTCCAGACCGGCGTGCCGTGATTGACAGTGCCGTTCTTCGGGCTGCCGCTGTCGAACAGGATCAGCGGCGTGCCGTCGGTGTCGCCGGGCTGGCTGAACGAGTGGCTGGTACGATAACCGAAGATGTTCTTCAGCGACAGCTTGTCGGCGAAGTTCCAGGTTGTCGTATTGGAGAAGAAAATGTTGCGGCTCCAGGAGTATTGGCAAGCCGCGCGCGCATAGTTCAGATTGGCGATCGGACCCGAACCGCCGTTGCCGACGCCGAAGGCGGCAAACGGATCGGCGCCCGGACCTTCTGCCGGACCGAGAGGCGTGTTACAGCCCGAAGAGTAACCGTCAACCTTATATGGTCCCAGCGCAATCTGACGCGCCAGAACTTGATCACGGAGGCTGTACCAAGTCGCGGCAGTGCCCGCGAGGCCGAGGTTACCCTGCCTTTGCGTACCGCGAATGTCGCCCGCCAACGTCGAAGTGCCGCTGAGAGAGAACCCGACGGGATGGGCCGGATTGAGGGTCGCGTCCACATCTGAGAAGTTGATGTCAGTGAGCACGAAAGGCAGCGGCCTGCCCTTTTGCTTGGTCAACTGGAACAGCGTGTAGTTTTCGATGTCGTCGTTTGGACGAATGACCAGCGACGGACGTAGGATGTAGTAGTTTTGGTCGCCGAGGTCACGGTTGGTGCGGATGTCTTCCACGAAGCCTTCGCGATAGAAGGACTGTGCGGCCATGCGGAACAGAACCTTGTCTTCGACGATCGGGATGTCGATAGCGCCATCGACCGAGCGGCGGCCGTAATTGCCGGCGGTGACATTGATGTAGCCACCGAATACGTCACCCGGCTTGCGCGGCTGATAGACCAGCGCGCCGGCGTTGGACGCCTGGCCGAACAGGGTGCCTTGCGGGCCCTTCAGCACCTGCACGCTGCTGACGTCGAAGAAGCTCGAGAAGCCGTCGGACTGCGCGGGCACGTCGTTGAAATAGGTGGGCGTGCCGTTACCGATACCGCGCACGAAGATGAAGGAGGTGTTGCCGGGTGAGCAGCAGATGTTCACGCCGCCAATGTTCTTGGTGAGGGTCCAGATGTCCTTGACGTCCTGGGCCGCCAGCTTTTCAGGCGAGAACGCGGTGATCGCGATCGGAACGCGCTGAATATTTTCATCGACGCGGCGGGCGTTGACGATGATTTCTTCGAGCTGCAGACCGCCTTGCGCCTGCTGATCCTGCGCGAGCGCGGGAACGACGGCGGTGACGGCAAGCGCGAGCGCGCTCGTCGTCGTGATCAAGCTGGAACGATAACCTTTAAAATCCATTGGAACCCCTCCCGGTTGTTAAAAACTTTTGGATGACCGAATAACCACGCACGCGCCACATCTGCACGCGCTCACTCCACGGTGTGATTGGTTATTCTGCCCTCCCCCTCGCACGGGATCTGACTGAACCCGTTGGCCACAGTCTACCGAAGAGTATTTCGTCCTTACAATCATGTACGGACATATGCAGCGCGAATAGCCCGAGCTGTTGCCAAAGTGCCGCAAAATCTCTTAATCCGTTGTTTTAATAGGTATTTTTGCATTGCACGCGGGCGTGGGGCAAACAACCAGAACGGTCATTCCGCACCAGCACAGCGATGCACTCTGAGGCGTGCTGCAGAATGCGTAAAAAAATCGGGCGGACCTTGCGGCCCGCCCGAGATTATCGAAAGCGTGAGCTCTGGAGTTAGAAGCTGTAGCCCAGACGCACACCGAACATCCGCGGCGCGGCCGGCGCCGGAGCGTTCAAGCCCAAGGCGATATCGCAATAGCAACCGCCATAAGCCGTCTCGTTCTTGGTGACGTTGGTCACGAACACCGAACCATTCAAGCCTTCGGTGCCCATCATGTCGCGCCAATCCAGATTGAGATCGAGGTTGTAGAACGAGCTCACCGTGTTGAGGTCCACGCACTTGCCGTCAGCCGACAGCGGACCGTAGCCGTTCGCGGCCGTGCGGCAGCGACGCGGGGTGACGGTCGTGTTCGGGTTGCCGGGCGACGCCTGGAAACTGGTCGGCTTACCAGGCGCGCTGCTCATCGGGCCGGTATACGTAAGGCTGGCCGTAAAGCTCAGCGCACCGTATTGCGCTTCATCAAGCCACGAAGCATGCAAGGTCGGACGCACCGTCCATTTCCATTTCGCCACGCCACTGAAGGGCGAGTCCGCGGAACTGTACGGCGTCAAGATCGGCACCGTGTTGGTGCCGGTGTTGATGAAGTTGTCCCACTTGGTGAACCTGGTCTTGGTGTAGGCCACGTTGGCGTTCAACTCGAACCAATCGGTCGGGATGATCGTGAACTCCGAGTCCAGACCGTGGATGTAGGCCGTCGCGGCGTTCTGGGTAACGACGATGAGACCGGCGGGAGCGGTCGGCGCGCTGGCGGTATTCGCCAGCTGGGTGACGCTGACTTTGACGTTGCTGAAGTCGCCGTAGAAGTAGCTGGTGGCCGTACGGAGCTTCATGTCGCCGATATCAAAGGTGCCTTTGAGACCGCCTTCGTAGTTGGTCAGCACGTCGGGCTGAAATTTCTCCTTGCCCAACACGTTCTGCAGGCCGCCCGCCGAGTAGCCTTTCGAGTTGTTGAAGAAGAACATGACGTCCGGCGTCCATTGATACTGGAGCTGCAACGTATAGACGCCCGCGCTGAAGCGGCCGTCACCCGCGCCGGCCGAGGCCGTACCCGGTAGACCCACCGTCGTAGTAGGCGCGCCCGTCACCGAGTTATAGCTGTAAATCACCTGGGTGATGTGGTCCCACGTATAGCGGTAACCGCCGGTGAAGCTGAGTCCTTCCAAGGCTTCGTTGAAATAGCCGATGTCGATGTTGGCCTGGCCGTACACCGCGCGGGACTTCGAAGTTGTCTTCGTTTGCGCAAGCGTTTCAGACACGCCCAAGGAGTAGCCATAGGTCTTAAGGGGCTTGTTCTGCTGGCCGGTGTGGAATGTACCCACCGTGAAGTCAAGGAAGTCGAACAGCTTGGTGCCCTGCAGCTGGAGTTCATCGCTCCAGGTCGGGGCGCCTTTGTTCACCGTGAAGTTTTTCGGGCTGCCGCTATCAAACAGGATGAGCGGCGTGCCGTCGGTGTCGCCCGGCTGGCTGAAGGAGTGCAAGGTGCGGTAACCGAAGATGTTCTTCAGCGACAGCTTGTCGGCGAAGTTCCACGTGGTGGTGTTGGAGAAGAAGATGTCGCGGCTCCAACTGTACTGACAGGCGGCGCGCGCGTAATCGAGGTTGGTGATCGCACCGCGCCCGCTGCCGGCGGCGGGGTTAAATGCATCCGAACCAATACCTTCAGACGGCCCGAGCGGCGTGGCGCAACCGGTCGAATAACCGTCGACCTTGTAAGGGCCGAGGGCAATCTGACGGGCGAGCACTTGATCACGCAGGGCGTACCACTGCGCGGGCGTACTCGTGAGCCCCATGTTGCCGATGCGCTGGGTCGTGCGGATATCGCCCGCCAGCGTCGAAGTTCCGCTCAGCGACTGGCCGACTGCAGGACGCGCCGGATTAAGCGAAGCGTCGATATCCGAGAAGTTGATGTCGTTCAGCACGAAGGGCAGCGGACGGCCCTTTTGCTTGGTCAACTGGAACAGCGTGTAGTTTTCGATGTTCTCGGTGGGGCGGATGATCAAGGACGGACGCAGGATGTAGTAGTTCTGGTCGCCCAGGTCGCGGTTGGTGCGAATGTCCTCGATGAAGCCTTCGCGGTAGTAGGACTGCGCGGCCATGCGGAACAGCACTTTGTCTTCCACAATCGGAATGTCCAACGCGCCTTCAACGGTGCGGCGGCCGTAGTTGCCGGCGCTGACGCTGATGTTGCCGCCGAACACTTCGCCCGGACGCTTCGGTGTGTACACCAAGGCGCCGGCGTTGGACGCCTGACCGAACAGCGTGCCCTGCGGACCTTTCAGCACCTGGACGTTCGAGACGTCGAAGAAGCCCGAGAAGCCGCCGGCGTTCGCGAGCGGAACGTCGTTGAAGTAGGTCGGCGTGCCGTTGTTGATGCCGCGGATATAGACGAAGCTGGCGTTACCCTGCGAACAGCAGATCGCGAAGCCGTTGACGCTCTTGGTCAGCGTCCAGGCATCCTTGATGTCCTGCAGCGCCAATTTTTCGGGAGAGAAGGCCGTGATCGCGATCGGAACGCGCTGGATGTTTTCATCCACGCGACGCGCATTGACGATGATTTCTTCGAGCTGAAGACCTTGAGCCTCTTGCTGGGCCAAGGCGGCCGGCACGAACGCTGTCAGAGACAGTGCAAGCGCGCTTGTGGTGGACGCCAACGCGGAACGATAACGATTAAACCCCATAAACCCCTCCCGGATCTGATTAACACTATAATTTTGTTTGGAGAAAGCCGCCCTCCTCGTGGGCGCGCCCGTAACGGACGCGCACCTAAGGCGGTGTTGAAGTCGCGGTGAACAGCTCCCTCTCCCCGAAACCAAGCTTACGCCTGGCTGTTACGCATTCTACAGAAACGTAACCGCGCGACAACATTTGTCCGGACTTATTCCGCCGATATGGATTCATCTGTGGCGAAAAAAGCGCACTTCTAAATAGTTGTAATAGAAAGGGAATTCTAATGAAGTTCCCGTATATGAACAAACGTTTCCATATATAAAAACAGGACGGCTATTACGGTCCGTCTTTTTCGCCATTCTCTATATGTATATGGCCCGGCGTAGCCCGAAAAAAAGCGGCCTCAAGAAACGGGGCGGACCTTTCGGTCCGCCCCGCGCCGTATCAACTCCCATTCAGAGCGAATTAGAAGCTATAGCCAACTTTCACGCCGAACATGCGCGGCACCTGCGGCGCCGGCGAAGTCACGCCCAGAGCGACGTCGCAATAGCAGCCGCCGTCGTTCTGCGTGTTCTTCGTGACGTTGGTGACGAACACACCCGCGTTCAGACCTTCGGTACCCAGCACATCGCGCCAGTCGAAGTTCAGATCGAGGTTGCTGTAAGCCGGGTTCTGGTCGATGGCAACGCACTTGCCGTCAGCCGACAGAGGCCCGTAACCGTTCGCGGCCGTGCGGCAGCGCTGGTTGACGATACCGGTGTTCGGGTTGCCGGCAACCGCGGGGATTCTCGGCTTCGCGACGTTGTACATCACGCCCGTGCGCGTGAAATTCGCCGTGACGCTCATGGAACCCAAGGTCGCTTCGTCGACC
>JAIEMI010000225.1 GCA_019752235.1 Rhodospirillaceae bacterium | reverse complement strand
ACTCGGAACAGCGCTCGTCGGCCTCCAGTCCCAATACGCGATCCTCGATATGCCGCGACGTGACGAATCGCGGTGATGCGTCTTGGAGCACCTTCAGCACTTCGGCGTCCCGCGGCCGCAGCCTCACGCTCCGTCCGCCCAAGCTGATGTGATTGCTGTTGAGGTCAATCAACAGCCGCGTCTTCGGCACGTCTTGCCCGCATGTCGAGCAGCAACTCATGATACCTCCCTACCTAAGTAACGGAGCACCCGGCGCAGGCTTCGGGGTGAAAAGCCTGAGCGCTTTGCGCAAGGCCGGAGGGGAGCCGGTCCGCCGGGTGCAAGCCGAGCAAAACAAGAACCGAGATGAGGTCGGCGCCGAGCAGCACCCCGGCGAAAACCAAATGTAAAAGAATCAATATGGACATGGAGGGATATTGATTGTAAATTTCCTATTAGTCAATAGGTTTTTTACAAGTGGATAAATCCATTTCAATGCGTGACAATGTCCTGATGAAAGATGCGGGAACGCTGGACGCGGCGCGGAGGCGTCTGCAGGAACTCGTCGAGGATTCCGGCAGCGATTTGAAGTCGCTGTCGTTGCATCTCGGACGAAATCCCACTTATCTGCAGCAGTACCTCAACAAAGGCAGTCCGCGGCAATTGGACTGGGAAGATCGGCTTGAATTGGCCCGCGTGCTGCGGTGTACGCCCGAGGAACTGACGTCCCCGTCGAGCAAGGTAAATCAAGCGAAAATTGCAACCAACAGTATAGTTGCGCCTCAAAACAAAACTGGATTAGAGTTGGTCTCTGGGGGGCACGCGACCTTCGCAGGACCGAGAGATCTTCCCATTCTCGGCTATGTGAAAGCGGGTGGACTGGGTTTCTTCATTGGCAACGGCGATCGCCAAGGAGTTACCGTGCGTCCCGAAGCTTTGCGCGATGTCACCACCGCCTATGCCGTGCGCGTGCACGATGACAGCATGTCTCCCGCGCTGGAGCCGGGATATCTCCTTTTCGTTGATCCTACGCGGCCCGTGAAACCCGGCGATAACGTGGTTATCCAGCTTCAGGACGGCCAAGCCTTTATCAAGCGCCTGGTCCGCCGGACTGAAAAGGCAATGATCTGCAAACAGTATAATCCGGCGGGCGAAGTAAAGTACGAGCCCAACAAAGTTAAATCCGTGCACGTGGTGGTGCAGGTGTCGATGATCGACATTTGACGACGGTGAGCGCTTTCAAGCAGACGTGGCCGGCGGCGGCATATTTACGAATATAGGAATAGTCCTATCGTAATCTTGCGGGCATGGCGCATCCCGCAATTGCCGATCTCACGCTGCACGACCTGACGCTTGAGGAACGCGCTATTCTCGAACGGGCGGTAGACGGCCCTATCACCCCCGTCATGATCGCCGATGCGTTGCGCGCCCGGCCAGCCGCGCCGCGGCCTGACACCCCCGCAGCCTTGCGCCGCCTTCTCGCGTGGGCGAGCTCCGACCTTGCCTTTTATCGCGGACAGATCACGGCACTAGAGACCGAGATCGCCACGGTCATGGCCGACGGCGGTGAATATTATGGCGACACCGAAAAAGCCCGTAAGACCCGCCATGTTGCCGCACTCCATCGCCAGCGCGATGGATTAGCCGCGCATTGCGGCCCATACGAAGCGATGATTGCCTATGCCCGGAACACGTTGGCGGCGGCCTCTCCAGAGAGCGCCCACCGCGCTACTTGCAGACCTTCTGCGTTTCAAGACGGCCTGTCTGAGGATTAACAACCTTCTCCAGTTTGCAATTCCCCGTTTTAGGCATGGCGGGCGCCGGGACAGGCGATGCGCCGCCGCCGGAGGTGCAGATGGAAGGCGGACAAAGCGGTGGTTTTTCAAGCACACTCGGACATTGCGCCGTGGCTTTGCCATCAACGCACACGCAGGTGCAGGCGGCTTCAGCCGATGAGACTGAGAACAGGAAAACAGCTCCGAAGATCAAAAGTGCGCGCATGACCGCAGTTTAGCAGAGTAATCGTGGCTAAATAACGGATAGCCGTAGAAAAACCCGGACGGCGTGGGTTCATCGCCGCCCGGGTCACACGTTCCATGACGCGCCTTCGGGGGGGAAGGGTGATGAGGGCGGCACGTCACATAGGATAAGACGGGATGGGACGCCTTTTCCTGCGCCCTTTTTCAGACAAAAACCGGCAATATTCACCGCAGGAAATCGTCTTCGGCGGCGTCTCTAGGTATGATGATGCAGATGACCGTGGACCGGAGCCTGCCGCAGGACACACCTGTCCCGGCCGACCTTGATGACGAAACGCTGATTGCCCGTAGCCGTGCGGGCGACGCCGGGGCCGTACGGCTATTGGTGGAGCGTCATTCAGCCACGATCTACCGCATCGCCTACCGCATGGCGGGCCGGCGCGCTCAGGCTGAAGATATAGCCCAGGACGTGCTGGTGAAGATGCTGGACTACCGCGAAGGCTGGCTGTCCAAGCCGGGGTTTCAGGTATGGCTGCGCCGCGCGGTCTATAACCGCATGGTCGATATCCATCGCAAACAGCGGCCTTGGGCATTCATTGGAATCGACACCGTAGCGGAAAAAGAGGACGGCGCGCCGGCACAGGATGCCGTGCTGGCAGCGCGTGAAGACGAAAATCAGGTGGCGGCGGCCGTGCTGAACCTGCCGCTACGCCAAAGAATGGCGGTCACACTGTGCTTTTACGAACAGATGAGCTTGGCTGAGGCCGCAGTGGTATTGAAAGTGAGCGTCGGCGCGGTGGAATCCCTGCTTCATCGCGCCAAGGCGGCGTTGAAGCGGACGCTGCTGGACAACGAGGAATGAGACAGATGACGACGAACGACAGCAGGAACGAAGCGCGGCTGAACGCTTTGATGAACAACTGGCAGACACCGCGTTTGCCGCCAGGATTTTCTGGCCGCGTCAGTGCGCGCATCTTGGAACAGCAGCATAAGCGCGAACCCATCTTCCCGTGGTCGCCGGCGAAACTGGTCGCCGCAACCGCCATCGCCGCGGTGGTCGGAATCCTTCTGGGCGTTACGATGCCCCCGACCGGCGCCGCGGCCGATGCTCCCGACAGCATCATCGAGGAATTATGGTAAGCGAGGGCGGAATGATGAACCGTAAACTCACGTGGATTTTGCTGGCCTCGCTGCTCATCAACGCGGCGCTGGTTGGTTTCCTGATCGGCAACCACGGGCGCGGCGGACCGAGGGACTTTCTCGTCCGCCGAGGCCCACCGGGCATGATGCAAGGGCGCGCGGACGAAAGCGCCCGCGGTGTGCTGAGAGACTCCTTCAGCGCCGAGCGCGACAATTTAGAAAAAGCCGCTAAGGACGTAGCCGAGGCGCGCCGCGAAAGCGAAGCCATTTTGCGGGCCGATCCGCTGGACATCGCCAAGCTTGACGAATCTATGGCGCGCCTCCGCGGCGCCAGCCGGGCGACGCAGGAAGCCTTTCACCGGGCGTTGCGCGACGCCGCCACCAAGCTCGATGCCACGCAACGCGCCGCTCTGGGCCGTATGCTGGAACGCGCACCCACAGGCCGCATGGGCAACCAGCGCGGCGGTCCCGGAAGCGGCGCCCTTTCCGCCATCGGCAACGGACCGCCGCCGGGTCCGGCCCCCACCGTGAGACCGCTGCCCGACGGCATGGGCCTCGGCGCGCCGCTTTCGCCGCCACCGCCGGGAGAATAGAAGCCGTCCCGCTTTTCTCTCTGGGGCGCGGATGGCGTCTCGCCGAAATTCCCAATAAATTCATGCCCTTGCGCCGCATTGCCATTGACCGTGCCCGGCAACCGCCTCATCCTGCGGTTTCGGGTAAAATCTGGTTAAGCCTTACGGGGGTAAGGTAGGGCAATAGCGCGGCATCAAGCCGCCTTTTGGGGATCAGGGGACGCTTCAATGACAGCCTATGACTATGACCTGGTGGTGATTGGTTCTGGCCCCGCCGGGCAGCGCGCGGCCATTCAGGCGTCGAAGCTCAAGCGCCGGGCGCTGGTGATCGAACGCACGCAGGTTGTTGGCGGCATTTGCACCAACACCGGCACCATCCCCTCGAAGACTCTGCGCGAAGCCGTGATGCATCTGTCCGGTTATCGTGAGCGCGGCATCTATGGTTCGTCCTATACGGTGAAGCGCGACATCACCATGCCGGACCTGCACTTCCGTACCGATCACGTGATTCGCCACGAGATCGACGTACTGCGCCATCAACTCCAGCGCAACCGGATCGACCTCGCGGTCGCCTCGGCCAAATTCGTTGATCCGCACACCCTTTCGCTGCACGACGCTGATGGACGCGGCCAGCGCAACATCACGGCGGACAAGATCGTCATCGCCACCGGCACTGTCGCAACGCGCGATAAAAGCATTCCCTTCGATGGCCAACGGATCCTTATCAGCGACGACATCCTGACGCTGAAGAATCTGCCGCGCACCATGACCGTCGTGGGTGCCGGCGTCATCGGCCTGGAATACGCGACTATCTTTTCGGCATTGGGCGTGCGCGTCACCGTCATCGACAAGCGCAATCAGTTGTTGCCGTTCATCGACCGCGAGATCACCGACAACCTCGCCTACCATATGCACCAGAACCGCGTGACGCTTCGCCTGGGCGAAGAGGTCTGCAAACTGGAACTGTCAGAAGACGACAAAGGCGAACGCGTCAAAATCACCCTGGCGAGCGGCAAACAAATCATTACCGAAAAGGCGCTGTACTCCATCGGTCGTACCGGTGCTACGGAGACGCTCAACCTCACCGCCGCCGGCATCGCCGCCGACGATCGCGGTCGTTTGAAGGTCAATGCCCAGCATCAAACCGTCGTGCCGCATATTTACGCGGTGGGCGACGTCATCGGTTTTCCCAGCCTCGCTTCGACCTCCATGGAACAAGGCCGCCTTGCGGTCTGCCATGCCTTCGGCGAAAAATGCGAAAGCGCCCCGGGCTTGTTCCCCTACGGCATTTACACCATTCCCGAAATCTCCACGGTCGGAAAGAACGAGGAGGAGCTGACGCAGGACGGCATCCCCTACGAAATCGGCAAAGCCAGCTACAAGGAAATCGCCCGCGGCCAGATCATCGGCGACACCACCGGCCTGCTGAAGCTGATTTTCCACAACGAAACCCGCGAACTGCTGGGCGTTCACATCATCGGCGAGGACGCCGCCGAACTGATCCACATCGGCCAGGCGGTCATGGCGCATAAAGGCACCGTGGATTACTTCGTCAACACGGTGTTCAATTACCCGACGCTGGCCGAGTGCTATAAGACCGCGGCGTTTGATGGGATCAATAGGCTGGGTTAGCGTCACTCGTTCAACCGAGGCGCCACCAGCCCGCCATCGACGGTCATCATCGTACCCGACATGTAGGATGCATCGTCCGACAGCAAGAACGATAGCGCCTTGCCGAACTCCGCGAAGTCGCCGACGCGGTCCATGTGCGACATCTTGTCGAGATAGTTCTGCCGCTCCTTGGTGCGCGAAGGATGCGGCGGGTTGCCGAGGATGACCCCATTGATATTCACGCCTTTGCGCGCCACTTCCTTGCCGACGGAACTGACCAGCGCATGCAGCGCCATTTTACCCGCGGCATAGTGACTGCCGCCTTCCTGTCCCAGAACGGCGGAGATCGAGCTCACGCACACCACCTTGCCGTATCCGCGATCCAACATGCCCGGAAGCACGGCTTTCAGCACCATTACTTGGCTGAAAAAATTAAGCTCCATGAAGCCGCGGATGTCATCCAGAGACAGCTTCGTGAACTCGCCCCAAGCCGCCCCGGGCGGGGCGCCGCCGGCGTTGTTCAGCAATAGATCGATCTTGCCGTGTTCGGCGACCGCATCGGCGACCATCTTCTTGACAAAGGCTTCGTCCATGACGCTGCCGGGATGTGTCGTCACCTTGGGACCATGACGGCGCAAATGCGACGCGGCTTCCGTCAGCCGCGCCTCCTCTACATCGTTCAGCGCAATGGCCGCGCCACCTTTCGCCAATTCCTCGGCCACCGCCTGGCCGATGCCGCGGCCTCCTGCGGTGATCAGCGCGACCTTGCCCTTATACTTCACAGCGGCGTTCCTATTTTTTCGGCGCGCCGAACATCGGGTTGACGGCGTTGTTGGTCCAGATCAAGTGCTGCGTGAAGCGCCACGCGCCCGTATCCTTGCTGAAGCTGAAGATATACGTGCCCTCATGCGTGCCGCTGTGCCAACCGGCGTCGTCCTTGCCCACCACGGCCATCTGATAATAGCAGAAAGCCCAGGCTTTCTTGTTGTCATCGCTGACGCGGATGATTTTGGTGGAGATCAGATGGCGCAGTTCGCGCTCCTTAAAGCGCGCGAGGCCGACATTGACGGTTTGCACGCCCGGCGCGCGCGGCAGCACGGGATTGCGGTGCAACTCGATGAGCTTATCCCGGCCCTTCACCACTTCGGCCAAAGTACCGGTCATCTCGCGCTCGATGTTTTCGTCGTAGATTTCCTGCAGCACGTCCCAACCCGCGCTGTCGCAGGCCACGCCATACTCGCTGATGATGTCCTCGATGCGCCGCTTATCGGCCAAGTACTGCACCAGCTCCTCGGTGGTCTTGCGTTCGCGTTCCTTAGCCGGCACGCGCTTGCGCCACTCTTCATGCGAAGTTCCCAGCATGTACGTTCTCCTAACTTTACTTCACAAAATAGGTTTCTGGCCGCCGTCGATGTCAAACAGCTGGCCGTTGATAAACGACCCATCGCCGCTCGACAGGAAGGCCACGGCGGCGGCGATATCATTGGGTACGCCAATGCGGCCGACGAGATTGGCTTTGGATAGATAGTCGATAACGTCCTGCCCCCGGTTACGCTGCATCAGCGGCGTCAAGATCGCGCCGGGTGCGACACAGTTCGCGCGGATGCCTTCTGCCGCGTGGTCCAAGGCCAGCGCCTTGGTCAGCGCCACGACGCCACCCTTGGCTGCCACGTAAGCGGGATTCTTGGTCATGCCGCGGACGCCTGCGCCGGAGGAGATATTGACGATGGAGCCGCCGCCGGATTTGGCCATGGCTGGAATGGCGGCCTTGCACATGAGGTAGGCGGACGTGAGGTTCACCTTCACCCAGTAATCCCATTCATCTAAGGGCATATCCACCACGGTCTTGCCTGGCTTGCTGCCGCCGACGACGTTGGCAAGAATGTGGAGGTTGCCGAAGGCTCTTACCGCCGCGCCCACGGCGGCATCGGCGCCTTCCATGGTGGTGGCGTCGGAGACGACCGTTTGAATGCGCGCCGGCGTCGGCGCATTGGCCAGCGTTTCTTCCAGACCATTGGCGTCGATGTCCGCAGCCATCACATGCGCACCGCGCCGGGCCAGAAACCACGCCGTCGCCTGCCCGATACCGGCGCCCGCAGCAGTTACCAACGCGACCTTGCCTTCAAGTTGCTCGGCCATGTCAGTGTCCTTCCGGGCGCTGCGGTTTCCAACTGGAGAAGCGGCGCTCCACCGCATCGCCCAAGGCATAAACTGCGAGACTTAGCAACACTGTGGCGATCAACGGCGCTTCATACTGCGCGGTGAGCAATTGGTTGCTGTAGTAGGACATCATCCCGCCCAGGCCGCCGCCTGTGGTGATCATTTCCACCGCAACAGTGGTCACAATCGCGCGCCCGATAGCTATTTTAAAACCGCCCGCCAGGAACGGCACGGTTCCCGGCAGGATGATCTTCGTAAACAGTTCGCGCTCGGTGCCGCCGAATACACGCGCGACGTCAATCAGCGCGTTCTCGACATTTTTTACCCCCGCCTGGGCGTTCATGGCGATCGGCAACACGCAGGCCAGGAACACCACGACGATCTTCATGGCGTCTCCAAACCCGAAAGCAAGAATGAACAGCGGGAACAGCGCCACGGCAGGCAACGAGTAGAGGATGCGAACCACAATCTCCAGCGACGCTTCCACCGTGCGCGAGCGTCCCATGAAAATCCCCAAAGGCGCTCCGATGATGACACCCAGCACCAACGCGATCAGAAAGGTGTAGGCGGTCTCACCAAACGCTTTCAGCAACTCGCCCGTTTTGAGTTGATCCACGAAGGCCGCCATGGCGGCCGTAGGCGTGGACAACAGCACCGGATTAATAGCGCCGCCAATAAACTGCCACAGCGCCAGGATTACAATAATACTTATCCAGGGATAGAGTTTCCACTTCATGCCGCGGCGCCCTTACCAAGGGCATTCTGCGAGCGCAGCAGCGCCCACGCCTTGCGGTGTGCTTCCGCATATTCGGGCGTCGCGCGGCAATCGTGCGCCGTACGCGGCTCGGGTAATGTAATGGGGATCTGCTCCAAAATATGCGCGGGCCGCGCCGACATGACCAACACACGGTCCGACAGATACACGGCTTCATCCAGATCGTGCGACACAAACAATACGGAAAGCCCCGTGCGTGCGCGCCACGACAGCAGTTCGTCCTGCAGAATACGCCTGGTTTGCGCGTCGAGCGCACCGAAGGGTTCGTCCATCAGCAGCAAGCGCGGCTCCACGGCCAAAGCGCGCGCGATACCCACGCGCTGCTGCATACCCCCGGAAATCTGGTTGGGGTAGTAATCCTCGAAACCGGATAAACCTACCAGCGCCAGCATTTCACGCGCCTTGTCGTGGTCGGATTTGGTCATGGCGCGGTGGTGACGCATTTCCAACGCCAGTTCGACGTTGCCCCGCACCGTACGCCAGGGGACCAAGGCAATCTGCTGAAAGACATAAGCCGCAAGCGGACTGGGAGCGTCAAGCGGCAGGCCACCGACGCTAACCTCGCCTGCCGTGGGCTTTACCAGCCCGGCAATAATGCGGAGCAGGCTTGTCTTACCGCACCCCGTGGGGCCCAGGAGTGTCACGAACTCGCCGGCTTTCATCTCAAAAGCCGTACGTCCCAACACGTCTAACGTACCGCCCTGGCGCGGCGGCCGGGGATAGGACAGAGAAACGTCTCTCACGCTGACAATGGATTGATGTGACGGCTGATTCACGCACCCTCCCAGGCACCACGCGATCCGTCTTCGGGCGCGACTTCTATCTTATAGATGATAGAGCTCGGAATCCCAGGAAATAAATGCGCCAATAGGCGCAGATTTTTTGTGCTCAGGTTGCTTGCAGCGCCGGCTTCACGGCCGCGGCACCCTTGCCCACCAATTCCTGCATCTTGGCTTCCAATGCCTCCCAAGCGACGGGTTTGGCCACGAAAACGTCCGCGCCGGCTTCGATGAAGGCGCGGACATGCTCGGGAATCACATCCGCGCTCAGCGCGATGATGGGGACACGGCGGGCACCTGCCGCAGCCTCGGCATTGCGCAAAGCCCGCATGGCATCGGACCCATTCATGCCGGGCATATGCATATCCACAAGAATGCAGTCGTACACAGCCGCTCCGGCGGCGGACACGGCGGCAGCGCCGTCCTCCACGAGAGTGACTACATGGCCGCGCTCCTCCAGCATGATCTCAGCGACGGTTCGCATGCTGATATCATCATCCGCCAACAGTACGCGAAGAGAGTGTTGGGAATGGCGCACGAGTGCGGCGGAGCCCGGGTTATTCCATTCGCCCAGGCTGGATAAAGTAACGGCCTCCGATACGGCTACGCCACGCTCAAGCGGAATTTGCAACGCGAAGGTCGAACCCGCACCCAGTTCCGACGATATGGACACTTCGCCGCCCATCGCCCTGGCCAGCGCACGGCATATCGGCAAACCAAGTCCCGCGCCGCCATACACCCGTGACGTTGATGTGTCAGCCTGTACAAAAGGTTCAAATATGCGCTCGCTCTGGTTCGAGGCGATGCCTATTCCCGTGTCTATGACTTTAAAGGAAACTGAGAGCAAGCCGTCGCCGCGCGCACCGTGCTCCACACGCACGATGACGCCGCCCGTGGACGTGAATTTGATGGCATTGTCGATCAAGTTTGAAAGGGCCTGCCCGATGCGCAGGCTGTCGCCCGCCACGACCTCGGGCAAGTCCGGGGCGCGCTCGATCCCAAAATAGAGGCCCTTTTGCTCCGCCTTGGCCTCGAAGGCCGCGCAAATATTCTGAATTTGTTCGGCAAGATGGAAAGATCTCTTTTCCAGCGGCACGATTCCCGCTTCAAATTTCGTGAAGTCCAGAAGATCGTTGAAGACCGCAAGTAAATTGTGGCCCGAGAGAACGAGATTGGCGATCACACCGTGTTGATGAGCGTTCAGCGCCGTGCCCTTCAACACTTCCGCCAGACCGATAATGTTCGCCATCGGCGTGCGCAGTTCGTGGCTAATGCGCGCCAGAAAGTCGGAGCGCACGCGCGCGGCTTCGTCGGCGCGTGCGCGCTCCGTCTCCAGCGATTCCAAAAGCGCGGAAATACCGATCAGCGGAACCGCGGCGGCCAAGATGACGCCCATGCCAAGGGCGATCCAGCTGAGCGCCGTCATATTAAAAATGGCGGGATTCACCGGCACATCCAGAAGTCCCGTCTGGTAGCCGAGATACAGGACGACAA
>JAIEMI010000248.1 GCA_019752235.1 Rhodospirillaceae bacterium | reverse complement strand
TCGGGCGTCGCGAACATGTTGAGCAATTCCATGTTGCCGGTGTCCGGCGCCATGCAATTGAAGACTTCCGACGCCCAGTAAATACGGCCCATGATTTCGGCCAGCGGGGCGTATTCCGTCACCGGCAGGCCCATGCCCTCGATGCCTTCGGGCAGATGCGGCAGGAACATGTTCCATAGGCCCTCGGCTTTGGCCTTGGCCTTCAGCGGCTCCAGCACCGACGGCGGATGGGTGCCTTGGTGGACCTCTTTCTCCCACTGGGAAACCGTCGGCACGATGTGCGTGTCCATGAAGGTCTGGACCCGCGTGCGCAAGGCCTCGACTTTGGGCGAGTAGGAAAAGTCCATATCAGCGGCTCCCGGCTTTAGTGTGGGCTATGGGAATAAACGACCCCTGGGAGCCCATCAAGCCCCGCGCTACCATGGCGCATGCGATGGGCTGTCGCGCTTCAACCCGGGAATACCTGTGACACGTGTCGTAATTCTGGCCTGCCTGTTTTTTGCGCTGAGTGCTTGCGCAACCGCCGCGGACACCGCCCAAACCGGCACACGGCTGGAACGTATTCGCAGCAAAGGTTTTTTGACCTGCGGTATCTGGCCGCAGGTGGCCGGTTTCGCCCTGGCGGACGCGAAGGCGCCCGGCGGCTATAGCGGCATGGACGTCGATGCCTGCCGCGCCGTGTCCGCCGCCATCTTCGGTACGCCCGACCGCGTGAAATACGAGATTGCCGAAAACGTGCGGCAATTGCGCAACACCGAGATCGACATCATCGCGCGGCGTATTACGTGGTCACTCACACGCGCCGCGACCAACGGCCTGATGTTCGGGCCTGTGACCTTTTACGACGGCCAGGGCTTTTTGGTCCCGCGCGATAGCGCCATCACAGCAGCCAGACAGCTGGCCGGAAAATCGGTCTGCGTGGCGAGCGACGAAGCCCATGCGGCGACACTCACGTCCTATTTTCACGGACAGGGGCTCAGTGTGAAGAGCGTCGGCGTCGACACCGGGATGGACGCCGAACGCGCGTTAAAAGCCGAAAATTGCGTGGCCTACTCCGCTGATGTGTCGATGCTGGGCGCGCAACGCGCGGCCATGGCGGACGGCTATCGCATTTTACCGGAGATGATTTCGAAAGAACCCCTCGCGCCGCTTGTGCATCAGGGTGACGATCAATTCTTCGAGATCGTGCGCTGGACGATCTTTGCGCAGATCGCCGCGGAGGAACGGGGACTGACGTCGGAGAATATCGAACGCGTCGATGCGCGTGGCGATTCCGAAACGCAGCGGTTTGCCGGACTGATTCCCGGCAACGGCGCGGCGCTTGGCCTGGATGAAAAATGGGCTGTGAACGTGATCAAGGGCGTCGGCAACTACGGGGAGATGTTTGACCGCAACGTCGGACAAAATAGCGCCATCAAACTGGAACGCGGGCTCAATAGGCTGTGGACCGATGGCGGCCTGATGTACGCGCCGCGCTTACGATAGCGCAAAGCCCGCATATCCCTGTTTCGCCACGTCATCGCAAATGCCGCGATAGCGCGCCATGCCGCCGGCGTAGGGCATGAAGACGCGGGGTTTGCCGGGCACGTTGGCGCCGAGGTACCACGAGTGCTTTACGCTTGAGAGCAGCGTCGCATTGGCGGCGGCATTCACCTGCTCCACCCAGCGGTCCTGCGCGTCCACGGTCGCTTCGATGGTCTTCGCGCCGGTTTTGCGCATGTGGGCGATGCAGTCCGTAATCCATTCCACGTGCTGTTGGATGGGAACAGGCACGTTGCACAGCACTGAGGGACTGCCGGGACCGGTGATCGTGAACAGATTCGGGAAGCCCGCCACCTGCAAACCGAGGTACGTGCGCGGACCTGCTTCCCATGCATCGGAGAGTTTCACGCCGTCGCGGCCCGCGATGTTGAGACGCAGCAACGACCCTGTCATGGCGTCGAAGCCCGTGGCGAAGACGATGATGTCCAGCGGATAAAAAGCTTCGGATGTACGAATACCATCAGCGGTGACTTCGGCGATGGGCGCCGCTTTGATATCCACCAGCGCGACGTTATCGCGGTTGAAGGTCTCGAAGTAATTGGTATCGATGGGCGGCCGTTTGGCGGCGTAAGGATGGTCGATATTGGTGAGAACCGCGGCCTTCGCCGGGTCTTTGATGACCGCGCGAATTTTCTTGAGGATGAACTGCGCCGCCGTGTCGTTCGCCTCTTTGCTGATCATGAGGTCGCTGAACGACGGGCGGATATACAAACCACCCCTCGCCCAGGCGGCTTCATAAATCGCTTCGCGCTCTTCCGGGGGCGTGGCGAGAGCCGCACGGTCCGCGATGAGATAGGGATGGCCGTTGGTAGAGGCGTGCATCAGCCGGCGAATCTCGGCGGCGTTTTCCTTGTGCTGGCGCTTCACCTCGGGCGTCAGGGGCGCGTTGCGCGCGGGCACGCTGTAATTGGCCGTGCGCTGGAAGACCGTGAGATGCGCGGCGGTTTCCGCGATGACCGGCGCGGCCTGGATGCCGGTGGAAGCCGTTCCAATGAGACCGACCCGCTTGCCGCGGAAATCGACGTCCTCATGAGGCCAGTTGGAGGTGTGATGGCAGACGCCCTTGAAATCCTTGAGGCCGGGAATGTCGGGCACGTTGGCGGCGGAGAGACAGCCGACAGCGGTGATAAGGAATGTGGCCGCGAACCGCTCGCCGTTCGCGGTCGTCACGCGCCAGAGGTTGGCGGCTTCGTCGTAGCGCGCTTCCGTAACGCGCGTGTCGAACTGGATGTCACGCCGCAGGTCGAAGCGGTCGGCGACGTGATTTAGGTAGCGCAGCACTTCAGCTTGCGCGGGATAGCGCTCGGTCCATTCCCATTCTTGCACCAGATCATCGGAAAACGTGTAGCAGTAGGAGTGGCTTTCGGAATCGCAGCGCGCCCCGGGATAACGGTTCCAATACCAGGTGCCGCCGACGGCCGGCGCGGCTTCAAGCACGCGCACCGGCAAGCCGAGCTTATCGCGCAGACAATGGAGCTGATAAAGGCCGGAAAAGCCGGCGCCGATGATCAGTGCGTCAAGAGGTGCGGCGCCGGTTGGTTTCGTCATCGCGTGACGCGGCTACTTCTTCTCGGCCACGCCGACCTTGTCCTTGGCCATGACGAAATTCATTTCAAACGCGCCCTTCTTGGCGCGCACAGGACGGCGGTCCAAGCGCCGCGTCATGGCGTAGCCCCGCTTGTAGACGGTCACGGTAACTTTACTGGGATCTATCTCGAAGCCGAGGTCGACGATGGCGCGCCCCACATCGAGCGTGCGATATCGGCCCAGCACATTGGTATAGGCGTCATAAGTCAGGTGCGGATCGGACACGTCGATGGTGACAGTGGCGCCGTCGAGGTAATTGCCGTCCTCGTCCTTGACGCTGCCGAAGTAGACGAATTCGGTCTGACCGGGGATTTCCTCGGCCTCGAAGAAGACGTCGCCATTGGCCAGCGCGGTACGCGTCAGCCCCGCAACGGCGACCACGGCCGCGCCGCCGGCGATCATTTTACGTCTGCTGAAAGAGGACATTCCAACTCCCTTCTGCTCGTCGAAGACTATTCGACGAACCAGTGCCACTCGACAATAAGGATCCAAACACACACACCAATAGGAACGACCCACGACAAGCCCATGGCCAGGCGTTCGCCGATATTTTTCGGGACCACCATGGCCGCGAGCCCCGCAACCAGGCCCGCCACCGCGCCCACAACAATCCACGTGAACCAGCCCATGGCGGGGCCAGCCGTGCGCGGCAGATCCTGGGTGGTGAATTCGCCGAGCAGCGGATAGTAGCGGACCGGCGTGTAGCCGAACACGAAACAGGCATAGTACACGAAAGCGAAAACGCCCGTGAAAACCGCCAGTGGGAACATCTTGCTCATCATTAGATCAGTCCCTTGATGTTGTTTAGGATATGGCCGACCAGGAAGGCGGTCCAGACCATGGCGCAAATGACCGTGGTGTTGAGCGCACGCGTCACGCGATGTTCGGCGGGCGGCACTTTCTTCCACAGATACCAATAGGTCGGCAGCATCGCCAAACCGACGATCGCATAGTGCTCCTTCAGTTCGAAGGCGCCAATGGCGCTGAGCATCTGGGCGTCCGTCAGCGAGCCTTTCACGTCCATCACGTAGGTGGGATATATGATACCGCCGCCGATGGACGTCAGGATATAGAGGATCACGATGGCGTTGGTGTACGTGGCCCCGCGGGTATTGATCAGGCTCTGGAAGAACGTATTTGAAGGCGCCGACTTGGTCTTCCAGGACGCTATGGTCTGGTGGGTCGTGGCACCGATTAGAATGACCCCGGCCAAGCCGTGAAGTATCAAAAGCACAGTTATAAGCACTGGTTTCCCCCCTGAAGTCCGCGAAGATGTAGGACATTACGGGCCCTACCCTGCCCGATCCACTTAATGTAGGGATCAGCTTCGGAAGGGTCAAATTATCAGCACATAAAAACCCCGAGCTTGCTGCAACAGAATGTAACCATAACAGGCGCCTGCGATTGACCCCCGAGGGCCTTTCGTGGTTCAAAACCGCCACCTTCAGGGAGGACATTTCACATGAAAATTTCCGGCATTGCCGCCGTCGTCACGGGCGGCGCTTCGGGATTGGGCGCGGCGACGGCGCGCGCATTGGCCGCCAACGGCGCCAAAGTGGCGCTGTTGGATATCAATGCCGCCAGTTGCGAGGCCGTCGCCAAAGAGATCGGCGGTATCGCGCTGACCTGCGACATCACCAACGCGGCCTCGGCCGAAGCCGCCCTGAAGGAAGCCAAAGCCAAACATGGCGCCGCCCGCCTGGTGGTGAACTGCGCCGGCATCGCGCCCGCCGCGAAGGTTGTCGGCAGAAAAGGCCCTCACGATCTGGACCTGTTCCGCAAGGTGATCGAGGTCAACCTGATCGGCACTTTCAATATCCTGCGTCTGGCCGCCGCCGACATGGCCGAACTTTCGCCGCTGGACGACAACGAACGCGGCCTCATCATCAACACCGCCTCCATTGCCGGATACGAAGGCCAGATCGGCCAAGCGGCTTACGCCGCGTCAAAGGGCGGCGTGATCGGTCTCACCCTGCCGGCGGCCCGCGAATTGGCGGCCACGGGCATCCGGATCGTGACCATCGCGCCGGGCCTTGTGGAGACGCCGATGTTCAACAATCTCGCGCCGCAGGCGGTGGAGGCCTTGGTGGCTTCTACCGTGTTCCCGCGCCGCCTGGGCAAGCCCGACGAATACGCCAAGATGGTGCTGCACATCGCCGACAACATCCTGCTCAACGGCGGGACCATTCGCATGGACGGCGCGATCCGCCTAGGCTGAAATAGCCTCCTCCGGCGGAGCGGGCTTTAGGGGGATTTTTCTTCTCCCAGAGTCAGAAAATGGCAAACGAAGGTGCCATTTACGGTAAAAGCCCGCCGGGTTTTTACGCAAACCGCTGGCGCCAGCCGGATTTTGACCTAGGAATGGGGTCCATCGCCGCCTTCGGCAGCGATAGCTACGAAAGTCGAGAGTACTCCGGCGTAGAGAAGGATTTTCCCCGGGCACTGCCGGTTCGCACCGCAGGCCCGGTTGTTATGCCTCCTTCGCCGCCGTGGTCTCTTATAAAGCCGGCAATGCGCGACATAAAAAAAGCGCCGGCACAGGACAGACGAAGTAAGAAGTGAAAAAGACCATGGCGGCCTTGACCAACCTGCAGCGCCTTGAAGCCGAGAGCATCCACATCATGCGCGAGGTGGTCGCCGAGTGCGAAAACCCGGTGATGATGTATTCCATCGGGAAAGACAGCGCGGTGATGCTGCATCTGGCGGCCAAGGCGTTTTATCCCTCCAAACCCCCCTTCCCGCTGCTGCACGTCGATACGACCTGGAAGTTTAAAGCCATGTACGAAATGCGCGAGCGCATGGCCACGGAATTGGGCTTCGAACTTCTCGTCCATAAGAATCCCGAAGCGATGGAACGCGGCATTAATCCCTTCGACCATGGCTCCGCCATGCACACGGATATCTGGAAGACCGAAGGGTTGAAGCAGGCGATGGATAAATACAAGTTTGACGCGGCCTTCGGCGGCGCGCGCCGCGATGAGGAAAAATCCCGCGCCAAGGAACGCATCTTCTCCTTCCGCTCGGCCCAGCACCGTTGGGATCCGAAGCAGCAGCGCCCCGAGTTGTGGCGCCTGTACAACGCCAAGAAGCACCAGGGCGAAAGCATTCGCGTGTTTCCGATCTCCAACTGGACCGAGTTGGACATCTGGCAATATATCTATCTGGAAAAGATTCCGATTGTGCCGCTGTACTACTCCGCGGTGCGTCCCGTCGTGGAGCGCAGCGGCACCTTAATCATGGTCGATGACGAGCGCATGCCGCTGCATCCCGGTGAAAAGCCGATGATGAAGAGCGTGCGTTTCCGCACGCTCGGCTGCTACCCGCTGACGGGCGCGGTGGAAAGCACGGCCGCGACGTTGCCTGACATCATTCAGGAAATGCTGCTGACCAAAAGCTCCGAACGCCAGGGCCGCATGATCGACCATGACCAGGCCGCGTCGATGGAGAAGAAGAAGCAAGAAGGATACTTCTAATGCTCTCGACCTTGTATATGCGCGCCTTCGGCGCGACGGAGAAGAAGAAGCAAGAAGGATACTTCTAATGGACGTCTCTGATCTGATTGAAACGGACATCCTGCAGTATCTGGAACTCCACCAGAACAAGGGCCTGCTGCGTTTCATCACCTGCGGCAGCGTCGACGACGGCAAGTCCACGCTGATCGGCCGCCTGCTCTATGACTCGAAGATGATTTTCGAGGATCAATTGGCAGCGCTGGAAAGCGATTCCAAGAAAGTCGGCACCCAAGGCGGCGACATCGATTTCGCGCTGCTGGTAGACGGCCTGGCCGCCGAGCGCGAGCAAGGCATCACCATCGACGTCGCTTACCGCTTCTTCTCGACCGATAAGCGAAAATTCATCGTCGCCGACACACCGGGCCACGAGCAGTACACGCGCAACATGATCACCGGCGCGTCCACCGCCGACCTGGCCGTGATCCTGATGGACGCGCGCAAGGGCGTACTGGTGCAGACGCGCCGCCACTCGTTCCTTGTCTCCCAGATCGGCATCAAGAACGTGGTGCTGGCCATCAACAAGATGGACCTGGTGGGCTACTCGCAGGAACAGTTTGATAAAATCGTCGGCGACTACCGCGCCTTCGCCAAGCAGATCGGCTTCGAGAACATTCTCGCCATTCCGATCTCGGGCCTGAAGGGCGACAACATCACCGAAAAGAGCGATGCGACGCCCTGGTACAAGGGCCCGACGCTCATGAACTACCTGGAAACGGTGGACGTCGAGGATATCAGCCAGAACGCGGCATTCCGCATGTGGACGCAGTGGGTCAACCGTCCCGATCTCGATTTCCGCGGCTTCTCCGGCCAAATCTCCGGCGGCACGGTGCGCCCCGGCGACCGCATCCGCGCATTACCGTCCGGAAAAGAAAGCACGGTGACGCGCATCGTCACCAAGGACGGCGACCTGAAGGAAGCCCGCGCCGGACAGTCGGTCACCATCTGCCTCAAGGATGAAATCGACATCAGCCGCGGCGACCTGATCGCCGGCACCGACGCCTTGCCGGGCGTTGCCGACCAGTTCAACGCCACGCTCGTATGGATGAGCGATCAGGCGCTGCTGCCGGGCCGTCCCTACTGGCTGAAACTGGGCAGCCGCGTGATGACCGCCTCGGTCACCGAGATCAAGCACAAGGTCAACGTCAACACGCTGGAACAACTGGCGGCGAAAACGCTGGAGCTGAACGAAATCGCCAGCGTCAACGTCAGCGTCGACCGCGTCGTGCCCTTCGACCCCTATACGGAAAACAAGGATACCGGCGGCTTTATCCTGATCGACCGCATGACCAACGCGACCGTGGCGGCGGGCATGATTCAGTTCGCCCTGCACCGCTCGCAGAATATCCACTGGCAAGCGGTGGACGTGAATAAAGCCGCGCGCGCGGCCATGAAGGGCCAGAAGTCCTGCGTGCTGTGGTTCACGGGCCTGTCGGGCTCGGGCAAATCGACCATCGCCAACCTGGTCGAAAAGCAATTGTTCGCGCTGGGCCGCCACACCTACATGCTGGACGGCGATAACGTGCGCCACGGCCTCAACCGCGACCTGGGCTTCTCCGACACCGACCGCGTCGAGAACATCCGCCGCGTGGCGGAAGTCTCGAAGCTGATGGTGGACGCCGGGCTGATCACGCTGGTGTCGTTCATCTCGCCCTTCAAGGCCGAACGCCGCCTCGCCCGCGACCTGTTGCGGGAGGGCGAATTCCTGGAAGTCTTCGTCGACACGCCGATTTCCGAAGCGGA
This sequence comes from Rhodospirillaceae bacterium, assembly GCA_019752235.1. Lineage (GTDB taxonomy): Bacteria > Pseudomonadota > Alphaproteobacteria > Rhodospirillales > Rhodospirillaceae > SHVO01. The sequence goes on along the minus strand of JAIEMI010000248.1, from coordinate 2,128 downwards.
AAAGCGCGACCCCAAGGGCCTGTACAAGAAGGCGCGCGCCGGCGAGATCAAAAACTTCACCGGCATCAGCTCGCCCTATGAGCGCCCGGAAAACCCCGAGGTCGTCATCGACACCACGAAAATGACCGCCGAGGACGCGGCCTCGTTCATCCTGAAGCAACTGGAAGAGCGCGGCATGCTGATGGGCTACCGTGTGGCTGAGGACACTACGCCGACGGCGTAATCAGGCCCACCTAATCAAGCGGGCAGCATCCGCTTCGCGCGCTGGTAGATCGGCTCGTCGATCATCTGGCCGCGCACGGTGATGCTGCCGATGCCTTCGCCTTTGGATTTCTCGTAGGCGGCCACCACGTCTTTCGCCCAGGCGAGTTCATCGGCGGTGGGGTGATAAATGCCGCGCGCGATCGTGACTTGATTCGGGTGAATGCACAGGATGGTGGTGATGCCCAGCGCACGCGACAGCCGCACTTCGCGCGAGAAGCGCGTGGTGTTGCTGTGGTTGGCAATGGAGCCGGCCACGCCCCAGGATTCCAAGCCGTAAGCGGCGGCGGCGAGCGCGACGGTCTGACCGGGGCCGCGGAGGAAGATGTGCAACGGCGCAACACCCATCGCGGCGGCCAAATCCTCGCAACCCAATCCAAGCGACCGCAGGCGCGGCGCGGCGGCGATGGCGGCGGTGTTCAGGATACCCACGGGCGTTTCAATGGTGGCGCATAGGCCTATGGTGTTGGATGCCATGCCTGCCTTGGCTTCCAGTTTGGTCATTTCGGCGTCGATGGCGGTGATGGTGGCGGCGTGTTCGACTTTCGGGATCATGAGGCCGGTGACGCCGGGGATCACGGCGGCGGCGAGGTCGAGCGGCAGCAGGTCCGGCGTCGCGTTGATGCGGATCCAGACTTCCAAGTTGCGCGCGGTGAGGCCCGCGACGACCTTCGGCAAAATGTTTCGCGCTGTGGCTTTAGCGTCGGGCGCGATGGCATCCTCGAGATCAATGATGATGGCATCCGCGCCGCGCTCGTGGGCCTTGTCCAGGAACTTCTGCGCGATAGCGGGAATGAACAGCAGGGTGCGGCGCATTAAAGAGTCCCCCTCACCCCAACCCTCTCCCCGTTGGGGAGAGGGTGCCGAGCGGAGCGAGGCGGTGAGGGGGAGAATAAAATACTCATGTTCCGACCTCTCTCATTTCCGCAATGGTCCCAAAATTTCTTCTTCGTGCTGGCCCAGGTCCGGCGCGCCGGTGCGGATAGCGCCGGGCGTGCGCGAGAGACGCGGCACCACGTCGTGCATGGGCACGGTGCCCATGTCCTTGTCGGGCACTTCCACCAGCACGCCCCTGCCCTTCACATGAACATCGTGCTCGAAGCCCGAAGGGTCGTAGACGGGGCCGACGGTGACCTCGGCCTTCTCGAAGAAATCCAGGTTCTCCGCCAGCGTGCGCGCGCCGATGAAGTCCTGAATAGCTTTGTCAACCGCATCGACGTTGTCGAGGCGGGCGGTGTTGGTGCAAAAACGCGGGTCGGTGATCATGTCCTCGCGCCCGATGGCCCGGAACAAACGCTCGGCCATTTTTTGTGTGGAGGCCGACAGCGCCACCCAGCCGTTGTCGGACGTGGCATAGATGTTGCGGGGCGCGGTGATGGAGGCGCGGTTGCCGGAGCGCGGCGGGACTTCTTTCGTCAGGCGGTATTGTGCGGCGTCGGCGCCGAGGATGGAATGCAGGGGTTCCAGCAGCGAGATGTCGATGACCTGGCCTTGACCATCGGGCTTCTCAGCTTCGCGCAGCGCCACCATGACGGCGAAGGCGCCGGAAAGGCCCGCGATCATGTCGGCCAACGCCATGTTGGGCAGCGCCGGCGGTTTGTCGGCGAAACCGTTCTTGGCGGCGAAGCCGCTCATGGCTTCCACCAAACTGCCGAAGCCCGGACGATTCTTATAAGGCCCGGTCTGCCCCCAGCCCGATACGCGCGCCATGATAACTTTGGGATTGAGCGCCAGCAGTTGATCGGGCCCGAAGCCCATGGCTTCCATGACGCCGGGGCGGAAACCTTCCACCACAATGTGCGCGGTTTTAACGAGCTTCGCGAAAGCGTTCTTATCGGCATCGGTTTTGAAGTTGAGGCGGATACTC
>JAIEMI010000237.1 GCA_019752235.1 Rhodospirillaceae bacterium | reverse complement strand
GCCCTTCGCCGCCGCCTGCCAACTGCACGGCGGGGTTGGTCATGAGGTGCCCGACATTGCGCACGAACAAGAGGCTGCGGCCGGGCAGTGTCAGGGATCTACCATCAGCGCCGGTATAGCTGCGGTCCGGGTCCAGCGCGCGGGTCAGCGTCTTGCCGCCTTTGTCGAAATTGGCGGAGAGGTCGCCCTTCATGAGGCCGAGCCAGTTGCTGTAGGCCGCGACTTTATCTTCGGCGTCCACGGCGGCGACGGAGTCTTCCAGATCGACGATGGTGGTCAGCGCGGCTTCCAGAATGACATCCGCGATCCCGGCGGCATCGGCCTTACCAATGTTGTGGGCGCGGTCGATCACCAGCTCGATGTGCAGGCCGTTATGGCGCAGCAGAATCGCGGAGGGCGAAGCCGCATCGCCGCGATACCCGGCGAAAGCTTTCGCATCCTTCAGTGCGGGCGCCAGCGCGCCGTTGGCGATGCTGTAACCCTGCACATCGGCATGGCTCCCGGAGGCCAGCGGCGCTGATCTATCAAGAAACGCTTTCGCCCAGGCAATGACCTTGCCGCCGCGCACGGGGTCGTAGCCCTTGCCCGCCGCGCCCGGAATCACATCGGTGCCGTAGAGCGCGTCATACAGGCTGCCCCAGCGCGCGTTGGCGGCATTTAACACGAAGCGCGCATTGAGCACAGGCACGACCAACTGCGGGCCGGCCAGGCGCGCGACTTCATCGTCGACGTTCTTGGGGTTCACGGTGAAGGCCGCCGGCTCCGGTACCAGGTAACCAATCTCGCGCAGGAAAGATTGGTACTCTTTCTGATCTATGGGCTTTCCCGCGCGCGCCTGGTGCCAGGCGTCGATCTTGGCCTGCAGCGCGTCGCGCTTGGCCAGCAGCTTGGCGTTCTCCGGCGCGAAGCGGCCGTAAATCCCGGCCATGCCTTTCCAGAACGCGTCAGGGGCAACACCGGTGCCGGGCAGTGCGCGTTCTTCCAAAAAACGCACCAGCGTTTCGGCGACTTTCAAACCGGCTTTGTCGATCATCGTGGTCATAGCGCTGTCCTCAAACTCACTGAGTTACTGATGCTTAAGGCCCGCTGCCGTGATTCCGGCCAGGGCACAAGCCTCGTCGTTATCCGATGTATCGCCCGTAATGCCGACCGCGCCAAGTGGCAGATTGTCGGCGCCCAACACGATCACACCGCCCGCCGCCGGTACGATACCGGCCTGCGAAATCGGTCCCAGCGACGCGACGAAGGTGGGGCGTTCCACCGCCATCTCCGCGATCTTGCGGGAGGAAACGCCGAGGGCCAACGCGCCACACGCCTTCGCCATGGCGATCTGCGCGCGCATGTTGGAGCCGCCGTCCTGGCGTTGGAAGGCGATCAAGTGGCCGCCGGCGTCGAGCACGGCGACGCTCAAGGGTTTGAAGCCTGACGTACGGCCATGGGCAAAAGCGGCGGCGATGATGGTGTTAGCCTGATCGAGGCTGATGCGGCTCACGGGAAAATCTCCTGTCACTTGAGATGAGAAAGGGCGGTTGGCGGCGGGCCTCCGGTGGCCCAGTCCAAAAGTTCGACGGTATGCACGACGGGAACGCCGGCACGCCGGCCGATCTGCACGGCGCAGCCGATGTTGCCGGTGGCGATAACGTCGGTGTTGAGGCGCGCGAGGTTAGCGGCCTTGCGGTCGCCGAGTTGAGCGGCGATGACCGGCTGCAGAATGTTGTAAGTGCCGGCCGAGCCGCAGCACAGATGCGCTTCGGCGGGCGTTTTCACCACGAAACCGACGTCGGTGAGAAGACGCGCGGGGATATCCGTGACCTTCTGGCCGTGCTGCAAGGAGCAGGCGGCGTGATAGGCCACGCGCAGGCGGTGCTTGCGTGCGGGCGGCAGCTCGATCTCCGCCAACAGTTCGCTGATGTCCTTGGCCAGCGCCGACACCCGCGCGGCCTTCGCCGCATAAACGGGATTGTTGCGTAGCATGAAACCATAGTCCTTGATCGTCGTGCCGCAGCCCGACGCGGTGATGACGATGGCCGTCACGTCACCTTGGACCGTCCAGGCATCGACGTTACGGCGCGCGGCGGCGAGGCTTTCGTCCTCGCGGCCCATGTGGTGCACCAGCGCGCCGCAGCAGACTTCACCGTTGGCGAAGGTCACGTCATAACCGGCGCGATTGAGCAAACGCACCGTGGCGGCGCGCACGTCCGGCTTCAGTACCGGTTCGGCGCAGCCTTGCAGCAGCACGACACGGCCTTTGGCGTGCGCGACGGGTAACGATGATGCCGCCGGCGGCGCGGGCACCTGGTCGGGCGCAAGGGCGAACATCGCCGCCAGCGGCTGCATGCCCGGCATGGCTCTGACGGCGGGCGCCAGGAAGCGCGTCCAACGCGCGAGCTTCAAGGCCAGACGGAAGCGCCAGGGATAGGGCAACACCCACGCCAACACCGCACGGAAGAAGCGTTCGCGCCAGGGGCGGCGATACCGCTGCTCTACGTATGCACGCGCATGGTCCACAAGATGCATGTAGTTCACGCCCGAAGGGCATGTGGTCATGCACGCGAGGCACGACAGGCAGCGGTCCACATGCTTGACGACCTCGGCGGTCGGTTCGCGCGAGTTCTCAAGCATGTCCTTCATCAGGTAAATGCGCCCGCGCGGGGAATCCAACTCATCACCCAGCAACACATACGTCGGACACGTCGCCGTGCAGAACCCGCAATGCACGCATTTACGGATGACGGACTCTGACACAGCCATGGCCGGATCAGCCAATTGCGCGGCGGAGAAACTAGTTTGCATGAACGTCCCCGAAACGCGTGGTTTCAAAGACACCCGCGGGATCGAAGGCGCGGCGCACGCGCGCTTCCAAGGCATCGACTCCTTTGCTGCGCGGATGCTGCCCCGGAACGCGCGCACGCAAGCCTTCGGGCCCGCGCACCAGCATGGCATGGCCGCCGGCTTTTTCGGCGGCCGCACGAACGAGAGCAGCATCACCGTCGAAGGTCAGCCAGACGAGGCCGCCGGCCCAATCAAAGAACCAGCGCGCGCCCAGGGGCTCTAACGCCGCGACCACCGCGCAGCCGCCCGAAGGCGGCACGTTCACGCGCCATAGGGCCGCCGATCCCGCCAGCGGCGCGACGGCGCGGATCGCGGTCCAAACACGCGCCGCGTCGGCATCCGGCAAGCGCAGCACGTCGCCGTGATCTTTCAGAAGCCGCGGCAGGAAGCCGCAGCGCGCGTCCACCGACGGCGCAAAACCCTGCACACGAAACAGCGTCGCGGCGCGGCCATTATTGACCGCCGCCGGAAGATAGGCCGCCGCCGCGATTTCGCCGTGACTGCCCATGGCCTGCGCCATGGCGGCGTGAGCTTGCTGCGGCGTTTGGTTCTCGATGATCATCGTCGCCTGTTGGCGCGGACGCGGCAGAACCTTCAGCGTCACCTGCGTCAACGCCACCAGCCGTCCCCAGCTTCCGGCGACAAGCTTGGGCAGATCATAGCCGGTGACGTTTTTCACCACTTTCGCGCCCGCGACAAATTTCTCACCGCGCCCGGACACCGCCTCAAAACCCAACAGGTGATCACGCGCGCCGCCCATGGACAGGCGCTGCGGCCCCGCGACGCCCGCGGCGATGACGCCGCCAATGGTCGCCGCGCCCGGCGCCCGTCCGAACACCGGCGCGTGATCCCACGGCTCGAAGGCCAGCATCTGACCCTTGGCGGCGATCAGCGTTTCAATTTCGGCCAACGGCGTACCCGCGCCGACGGTCAGCACCAGTTCCGGCGGATCATAATCCACAATGCCCGCGAATTTGCGCATATCGAGGATATCAACCTCGCGTGCGCCGCCCCAAGGAGAACCTATGTCGGCTTTGCTGCCGCCGCCGCGAATTTCCAGGCGCGCGTGTTTCGACGCGGCCTCGGCAATGGCCGCGCACAGCGCCTCCGATGTGGTGGGAGACAACGTGGCCATCAGAACCGGGGAATATCGGGAAACGCGGTTTTGCCGTGATGCACATGCATGCGGCCCAATTCGGCGCAGCGGTGCAATTGCGGGAAAACCTTGCCGGGATTGAGCAACAGCGCGGGATCGAAAGCGCATTTCAGACGCTGTTGATGGGCGAGATCGGTTTCGGTGAACATCACCGGCATCAGGTCGCGTTTTTCCACGCCGACGCCGTGTTCGCCCGTCAGCACGCCACCCACTTCCACGCACAGACGCAGGATGTCGTTGCCGAAGGCTTCGGCGCGCTCCAACTGCCCGGGCTGATTGGCGTCATACAGAATCAGCGGATGCAGATTGCCGTCACCGGCATGAAAGACATTGGCGACGGCGAGGCCGTGTTTCACCGACATCTCCGCCATGCGCTTCAACACGTCCGGCAGGCGGCGGCGGGGAATGGTGCCGTCCATGCAGTAGTAGTCCGGCGAGATGCGGCCCACGGCGGGAAAAGCCGCTTTGCGGCCCGCCCAGAAGGCCAGACGTTCGCCGTCGTTCTGCGACACACGCAGCGTCACCGCGCCGTTGGCGCGCGCGATGGCTGCGACTTCCTCGATCAGGTAGTCGCATTCGGCGGCGGGACCATCCAGCTCGACAATCAGCAGCGCTTCCACCTCCAGCGGATAACCGGCTTTCACAAAGGCTTCCGCCGCGTGAATGGCGGGCTTGTCCATCATCTCCATGCCGGCGGGAATGATGCCCGCGGCGATGATGTCGGCGACGCACTGGCCGCCGCTCTCCACCGTCGGGAAGCCCAACAGCACGGCGCGCGCGGTTTCGGGCTTGGGCAGGATGCGCACGGTGACTTCCGTCACCACGCCCAGCAAACCTTCCGAGCCGACGACGATGCCCAACAGATCGAGGCCGGCGGGATCGAGGTGCCGGCCGCCGAGACGAATCACCTCGCCATCCATCATGACGATCTCAACGCCGAGTACATTATTTGTCGTGAGGCCGTATTTCAGGCAATGCACGCCGCCGGAATTTTCCGCCACGTTGCCGCCGATGGAGCACGCAATCTGGCTGGAAGGATCGGGCGCGTAATAGAAGCCTCGGCCTTCCACCGCCGTGGTGATGGCGAGGTTGGTGACGCCCGGCTGCACGACGGCGGTACGGTCGGCGTAATTGATGTCGAGCACGCGGTTGAATTTGGAAAGGCCCAGCAGCACGGCGTCTTCCAGCGGCAGCGCCCCGCCCGACAGCGACGTGCCCGACCCGCGCGGCACTACCTTCACATTATTCTCAAAGCACCACTTCAGGACGGCCGACACCTGTTCGACCGTGCTGGGCAGCACCACCACCATGGGCGGCTGGCGATAGGCCGTCAGCCCGTCGGACTCATAGGGGCGCAGCGCGGCGGTCTCGGTGATGACCCCCTCGCCGGGCACAATGACCTTAAGCGCGGCGATGATTTCGTCGCGCCGGTCCAGGACGTTGCGGTCGGGAGCGGGCATGATGAGGGACATGGCCGATGCTTAAACCGAGTCGCTGCGGCGCACTAGAGCGCTGTTACGCCAAAGGGCGCTTTTCAGCAGAAAAACCATGGAATCTCAGCCGGCTACCCTGGCCAAGGCGCCTGGATTTTCGCATATTGCCCACCATGACCGAGACATCTGAGCTGGACGCGACCTTCGCCGAGCAGTTCCCGCTGGCGCCCATCGACGATTACATGATCCATCAAACGCCGGATCCGATCCGCGTCATGTGGACGAGCGATCCGCGCACCTATGAACGCCACTGGGTCGTGGCCCACGACGACGCCGGCGAACTGATGGTTGTGACGGGCGGGAGTTTTTATCCCAGCCTCAACACCGCCGAGGCCTATGCGATTGTCGTCTACCAGGGTCAGCACTATTCCGTGCGCGCCTTCCGCCCCTTGGGCGTGGACCGCATGAACATGCACATGGGCCCCATCAAGCCCACCATCGTACAGGGTCTGCGCCATTGGCACTTCGTGCTGGAGCCCAACGCATGGGGCATCAGTTGGGATTTGCATTGGCACGACACCAAGCGCCAGATTTTCCATCAGTACAACGTACCCTCGGGTTCCGGCTATCCGGCCGGCCGCGCGTCGGACCTGACCGCCGGCTTCGAAGGCTTCGGCGAGTTGGAGGGTTCGGTCACCGTCAAAGGCAAACGCATCGCCGTCACGCGCCGGAATTTTCGCGGCACGCGCGACCGCCACTGGGGTACCGGGCGCAGCGTTGGCGGACCCAATCTGCAATTCGGCAAGACTTCCGCGCCCGGCTGGATCGGCGGCAACTGGATATGCTTCAAGGACTTCGCCATCTGGGGGAAGTTCGTGCTCTACAATTTCGGCGACGACACACACAAAGGCATGGGTAAGGTCGTCAAAGCGGCGCGCCGCCTGAAGTTCGACGACGATACGCACCAGTTCAAGGAAGGTATCATCGACTACACCTTCCAGACCGGCGAAAAGAAACAGGTGCATTTCAAGCGCCTGGGTTTCCAGACCGGCTACATGAAGTGCGGCATGTACGGCGGCACGCCCGATAAGAATATTTTCCACGGCATGGACGTGGGTGAGATGGTGGAAGGCGACCATTACGACCTCACCAAGCCCGATGTGCGCCGCGCGCTGTCGGGCCTCAACGAACACCACTGCGTCATCACCTGCGACGGCGAAACCACCACCGGCGTGATTCAGCCCGTGGAGCCCGCCGCTTATGAGTTGTGCAAAGCCGGAAAATCCGGCTGGGCTTTCCTGGACTAGCGATGAACGCCGCCGCTTCCCTTGAGACACGCCTCGCGGCCTTCATCGGCGCGCAGGAACCCGGCGCGGCCAACGTCGTGATCACAAATGTCACGCCCGTCAGCGGCGGCAACGCACGCCGCGCGTTCGCTTTCGACGCCGCATGGGACGTTGCCGGCAAACACACCGCGTTGCCGTGCATCATGTTAGCCAAAGCCGAACCAGGTCAGCTGGAGACGGACCTTGAGACCGAGTTCCGCGTGCTGCGCGCGTTGCAAGACAGCGATGTGCCCGCACCACCGGCCCTGTGGATCGACACGACCGGCGACAGCTTGGGCTGCCCGACGCTGATCATGGAACGTATCGCGGGCACGTCGAACATCAAGGCGCTGTTGGCCGCCGAACCCGCCGCCGCCAACCGCGCCATCGCCGAAGACTTGGCGGCGGCGGCCGGAAAATTGCACACGCTCGCGTGGCGCGGAAAGAACCTGGGCAATCTTGAAACGCCGTCTCCCGAAACCGTGGCGGGCGAACAGGTGGTTTATTGGGAAAACCTGTTTCTCAAAAACCGTATGGAGCCGTTGCCGGCCATGGTCGCGGCGTTCCATTGGCTCAAGACACACGCACCCAAAGCCGAACGCATCGTGCTGCTGCACGGCGATTTCCGCTTCGGCAATTTCCTATATGAAGGCGCCAAAATCACCGCACTTCTGGATTGGGAAATGGCGCATCTCGGCGATCCCATGGAAGACCTCGCCTGGGCTTACCGCCCGCTGTGGTCGCCCGCGCGCCACATGACGCTGGAAGATTTCGCGGCACGCTATACCCAGCACAGCGGCATCCCTGCGCCCGCCGCAAACTTGCGCTTCTACCGCCTGTTCAGTGAGATCAAACATGCTGTGATTTCGCTGAATGCCGCGCGCGCGTTTGCCGACGGTAAAGCCAATTCCTTGCGCATGTCCGACCGCATGACCATGCTGCCGGGGCTTCTCAAGAATTTCCAGGATGGGGTGCGCGCGTGATCAGGCCCCGGCCCGAGGAGCTATTAGCCCGTATCGCCGCCGCATTGGACGAGACGGTTTTGCCCAACGTGACACACGGCCCTTCGCGCCGCCAGCTTCAGGCAGCCACCTCCGTGCTGCGCCGCTTAGCTCATGCCATCCCGCGCGAAGCCGCCGTGATCGCCGAGGATGCGGCGGATTTGGAACAGACCTTACGCTGCGTCTTGGGTGACAAGTTTGTCGCGCCCGACGCAACCGACCTCCCCGCACGCCATATTGCCTTGCAGGCCATCGCCGCCGATGTGCCGCAAAGCAATACGTTGCTCGATGACTATTACGCGCGCAGCGTCGCCCGCGAACTTTCCTTGAACCCTGATAAAAACAAAAGCGATGGCTGAAGGCGCGCTCTCCAACCTTGTCGTGCTGGAACTGAGCGACACGCCGGGTGCGGCCTTCGCGGCGTCACTGATGGCCGATTTCGGCGCACAGGTTTTTGTCTGCGAACCCAAGGACGGCACGCCCTTACGCAAGCTGGGGCCCGAAGGCGGCGTGCTGTGGAAAATCCTCGCGCGCAACAAAAAATCCGTGGTGCTGGATGACTTGGAAAGCGCCCTACGCACCGCCGATATCCTGATCACCGACCGCGCCGCGCCCCCGGCGGCCTGGGAAAAACTGCCCGCGCGAGAACGTCCTTTATTGGTCGCGGTATTTCCCACCGGCGCGGACCGTCCCGATCTCTGGAACGGAAATCCCCGCAGCGAGTTCGCGGCCGCGGCGGCGGGCATGATGGCCCTGACCGGTGAAGAGAACGGTCCGGCGCAGCAGCCGGAAGGCCCCCTGGCCGATTATCTGGCGGGCGCGCTCGCGGCGGCGCGGGCCTTCGGCGCATTGCGTCTCACGCACCTCACCGGCGAAACCGCGCAACCCATCGCCATGGCGCTGCATCAGGCCGTACAGCGCTTGATCGAATGGCAGCTCCCCGTCGCTTCAGCATTTGGAAAAGCGGAAGTCCGGCGCGGCAACAGTTTCCCTTTGAACGCGGGCATCGCCAACATGCACCGCTGCAAGGAAGGCATTTACGTCGCCATCTCGGCCGTGACGCAGGTGACCGCCGAGCGCCTCATGCAGATGATCGGCGGCGACGCCCTGCGCACCGATCCGCGCTTCGCCACCCCGGCCGCGCGACAGAAAGACTTGAGCGTCCTTTACAAGATTATCGACGACTGGGTCGGCGCGCGTACGCTGGCGGAGGTCGAAGCCGCCGCTGCCCAACACGATGTAATCCTGGGCCCCGTGTTCACCACCAGGGAAATCCTCTCCAGCAAGCATATGGCGGCGCGGGCAAGCTTCACAACCCTGGATGGCGTCATCATGCCGTCGGTTTTTCCGCTGATCGAAGGCGTGAAGACGGAGATCAAAAATCTCGGCCCCGCCCTCGGCGCCCATGGCAACGCGGTGGCGCGCAGCACACCGCGCGTTCTGCCAGCCAACCCTGCGCCCGCGAAGCGCTTTAAGGTTTTGGAGCTGGGCTCGGTCATCGCCGGCCCCCTCGCCGGCAGCCTGCTGGCGGAATTGGGCGGTGATGTCATCAAGATCGAACCGCCCGGCGCGGGCGATCCCTTGCGCCAGATGGGCCCCAAGAAAAACGGCGTGCCCTTGTGGTTCGGCGTCTCGGCGCGGGCCAAGCGTTGCATCAGCCTCAACCTCAAAGACCCGGACGGCAAAGCGCTGTTCCGCCAACTCCTCACCGAAGCCGACGTGCTGGTGGAGAACAACCGGCCCGGCGTGTTGGACCGTCTCGGCTTCGGCTGGAAGGATATGCAGTCCATCAACCCGCGCCTGGTGCAACTCAGCATCTCGGGCTTTGGGCAAACCGGGCCTGAGTCCGCGAAACCCGGCTTCGGCAAAATCGCCGAAGGCATGTCGGGCACCGTCAGCCTTACGGGCGAGCGCGCGAACTCGCCGTTGTTCGTGGGCTTCTCCCTGGCCGACGCCAGCACCGGCCTGTTCGGCGTGTTTGCCGTGATGCTCGCGCTCTATCGCCGCGATGTACGCGGCGCAAAAGGCACGCGCATCGACCTCGCCCTTTATGAATCGCTCTTCCGCATGCTCGACTGCCAGCTGGCGCTGCATAAGCCGAATACGCCAACCTTACGCAACGGCACCAACGATCCTTACGGTTTCGGCGCACCGGATAAAAGCCGTCCGCGCTTTACGTGTGTACAGCGTGACGGTATGTGGCGCTTCACCGACGGTACGACAGAGATTCCCGTCTTCGACGGCGCGCGCTTGGCGGCACACGCCTACTTCACCACGCGCGGCGACGTGATCCGCACCACCGTGGCGGAGATCGGCGAACTCGTCGTACCGGGGCCCATTGCGCCCATCGACGCACCGGAATTCCGCGCGCCCGCCGTCGGCGCCGATAACGCCGCGGTGCTGGCGGAACTGGGTGTAATGGCCGCCGACATTGAGCGTCTGCGCACCCAGGGCGCCATCTAGCAATCACTTTCCCCGCTGCGCGCAATTGCGGTAGAATCAGCGCGCTATGGTTGAGGCAGCCGTCTCGCCGTCACATAGGGGAAACTCATATGCTTTCTTACAATGCGCGCCTTCTCGGCGCCGTTATGTTTTTGACAAGCTCCAGCGCGGCGCTCGCGGCCACCGGCTACGGCGTCGGCCATGAGAGCGTGACGGGCGCGGGCACGGCCTATGCCGGCGGCGCGGCGGCGGCGCACCAGGCCCATCAGTCCCAGGCCGGACAGCAGCAGCGCGGCGCTGACCGGTTCCGGCACGGCGCTGGCGGTGACGCTGACGTTGTCGACGTACAG
>JAIEMI010000280.1 GCA_019752235.1 Rhodospirillaceae bacterium | reverse complement strand
TGGGCGCGGATATCGTCGTGGGCGAGGGCCAATCCCTGGCCGGCCCCATGAGCTTCGGCGGGCCGGGCGTGGGCCTGTTCGCCACGCGCGAGAAATATCTGCGCCAGATGCCGGGCCGCCTGTGCGGCGAAACCACCGACGAAGACGGCCGCCGCGGCTGGGTGCTGACGCTGTCGACGCGCGAGCAGCACATCCGCCGCGAGAAGGCGACCTCCAACATCTGCACCAACTCGGGCCTGATCGCGCTGGCGTTCTCCACCCACATGACGCTGTTGGGCGAAGCCGGCTTCACGCGCCTCGCGCAGCTCAATCACGCCATGGCCGTCACGCTGGCCGAGAAGATCGAGAAACTGCCGGGCGTGAAAATCCTGCCCAGCGCCTTCTTCAACGAATTCGCCGTCATGCTCCCGAAGCCCGCCGCGGGCGTGGTGGAGGAGCTGGCCAAGCGCCAAATCCTCGGCGGCGTGCCCGCCTCGCGCTTCTACCCCAGCTACGAAGAGCTGCAGAACCTCCTGCTGCTCACCGCCACGGAAACCAATACCGCCGCCGATATCGATGCACTTGTCGCGGTCCTGAAGGAGGTGCTCGCATGACCATCCCCACCACCGCCAGCGGCCATCGCGGCCTGCAGCTCGAACAGAACCTGATTTTTGAAAACAACACGCCCGGCATGACGGCGGTCGATCTGCCCGCCGCGCCGCAGGTGAAAGACCGCCTGGGTGATATGAAAAACACCCAGCCCATTGGACTCCCGGGTCTCTCCGAGCCCGACGTGGTGCGCCATTACACCCGCCTGTCGCAGAAGAACTACTCCATCGACAGCGGCTTCTATCCGCTGGGGTCTTGCACCATGAAGCACAACCCGCGCCTCAACGAGAAAATGGCGCGCCTGCCGGGCTTCGCCGACATCCACCCCTTCCAGCCGGTGTCCACCATCCAGGGCGCGCTGGAACTCATCGACACCTGCGCCTCGTGGCTCAAGAACCTCACCGGCATGGCCGCCGTCGCCATGTCGCCCGCCGCCGGGGCGCACGGCGAACTCTGCGGCCTCATGTGCATCAAGTCGGCCCACGAAGCTAACGGGCAGGGCCATCGTAAGACCATTCTCGTGCCTGAATCCGCCCACGGCACCAACCCCGCCACGGCGGCGCTGTGCGGTTACGCGGTGGAGTCCATCCCCGCCAACGCCGAAGGCCGCGTGGATGTCGCCGCCTTGAAGGCGCATCTGCGGCCGGAAATCGCGGCGGTGATGATCACCAATCCCAACACCTGCGGTTTGTTCGAGCGCGACTGCATCGACATCGCCAAGGCCGTGCACGACGCGGGCGCGTACTTTTATATGGACGGTGCCAACTACAACGCCATCGTCGGCCGCCTGCGCATCGCCGACCTCGGCGTCGACGCCATGCACATCAACCTGCACAAGACCTTCTCGACGCCCCACGGCGGCGGTGGTCCCGGCGCGGGTCCGACCGTGCTGTCGGACAAGCTGGCGCCCTTCGCCCCCGTGCCGATGGTGATCTCCGACGGCAAGGCTTTCAAAGTCGAGGAACACGCCGGTCACGGCACGGCCAAACAAAGCTATGGCCGCATGAAGGGCTATCACGGCCAGTTCGGCGTGTTCGTGCGCGCCGTCAGCTACATGATGGCCATGGGCGTCGACGGTCTGCGTCAGGCGTCGGGCGACGCCGTGCTCAACGCCAACTATCTGCTGGCGCGCCTGTCGGAGGAACTCACGCCCGCCTTCGAAGGCCCCTGCATGCACGAAGCGGTTTTCGACGACCGTTTCCTCAAGGGCACGGGCATCTCCACTCTCGACCTCGCCAAGGCGCTGATCGACGAAGGCGTGCATCCGCCGACCATGTACTTCCCGCTGGTGGTGCATGGCGCGCTGCTGATGGAACCCACGGAAACCGAAAGCAAGGCGACGCTGGACGGCTTCATCAACTCCGTCCTGCACCTGGCCCGCAAGGCCAAGAGCGGCACGGCCGAGGCCGAATTCAAGGCCGCGCCCATGCTCGCGCCGCGCCGCCGTCTCGATGAAACCAAGGCCGCGCGCAAGCCGATCCTGCGCTGGGTCGCGCCTGCGAAAGAGCCTGCAAAACAGGCGGCGGAGTAAAAGGCGCTACGGTCGTTCCGCCTGCGGCCCGCGCACCAGGCGCCCCGGCAGAACGCCGGTGGCCTCGTCGTTGCGGCGGATAACGAGGCCCGCGACGATGGTGGCGTCGTAGCCCGTCGCCCGTTGATCAAGCCGCCGTCCGCCCGCGGGTAGATCGCGCACGATGGTCGGGATGTGCAGTTTCAGATTCGCCGCGTCGATGACGTTGATGTCGGCTTTATAGCCCGGCCTCAATAACCCGCGGTCCCGCAACCCCACCGCTTCCGCGGGCCTGCGCGACAACATGCGCACGGCCGCCGCAAGGCTGATGCGCCCGCTGTCGCGCACCCAATGGTTCAGCGTCGACGTCGGGAAGCTGGCGTCGCAGATCGCGCCGTAATGCGCGCCGCCGTCGCCGAGGCCGATGACGCAATCGGGGTGGGTCAGCATTTCATACACGGCGTCCAGCTTGCCGTCGTGGAAATTGCCGAGAGCCACGTACATGAGGGCGTGGCCGTCCCGTTCCAGCATCCAGTCATAAGCGACCTCTTCCGGCGTGCGGCCTTGCGCCTGGGCTTGCGCGGCCATGCTGTTGGATAGCGGCTGCGCGTAGTCCGGCGGATCGTTGAGCGGGAACATCCAGGCCCAGGTGCGGCCCATGGCGGTTAAGGGGTGTCCCGGCTCTGGCGTTTCACTGATCAGCTTCCGACGCAGTTCCGGGTCGCGCAGCGTCTTCACCATCTCGGTGTGCGGGAGCTGAGCGACGGCGCGATAGCTGGGACAGGTGACGAAGGGATGAATGGTCAGCTCCAGCCCGCACACCAAGCCGATGGGGCGGGGCAGCACCTGGCCGGTGATGGGCAGCCCGGCCGCCGTGGCCGCGCTCAGGTTGGCCAGCGTCGAGGTCCAGTTGGGCGGGCCCGCATTGCCGGCGCCGATGGTGAAGGTCGCGGGCCGCCGGCAGCTTTCCACCACCTCGCGCAGGATCGGAAGCTCGTTGTCCATGCCGCGAAAGGCATCCAAAACAATTTGCAGCGTGCCGCGCCCGGCGTCGGCCATGCCTGCGGTAATGGCTTTCAGCTCGTCGGTGGCGGCGTCGAACGTGGGAATCTGCCGGCCGTCGGCGGTGCGGTGAATGACGAGTCGCGAGGTGGCGAATCCCATGGCCCCGGCTTCCATGGCGGCGCGCGTGATGTCGCGCATTTTCGCCAGATCCTCGGGCGTGGCGGGTGCGCGGTCGGCGCCGCGCTGGCCCATCACATACACACGCAGCGGGCTGTGGGGCAGGTAAGCGGCCACATCGATGTCGTGCTGGCGCGCATCCAGGGCATCCAGGTACTGCGGAAACGTCTCCCAGGTCCATGGCAGGCCTTCGGCCATGACGACTTCGGGAATGTCCTCGACGCCTTCCATCACTTTGATCAGCAGCGCGTGATCCGCTGCGCGGCAGGGCGCGAAGCCGACGCCGCAGTTACCCATGACGACGGTGGTGACGCCGTGCGATGACGAGGGGCTCAGCCGCTCCGACCAGATCGCCTGGCCGTCGTAGTGGGTGTGAATGTCGACAAAGCCCGGCGTGACGATGCGGTCGCGCGCATCGATCTCCTGCGCGCCGGCGCCGTCGATCTTTCCGATCGCCGCGATCTTGCCGCCCGCCACGGCCACGTCGCCGATGATGGGCGCTTGGCCGGTGCCGTCGACGATGGTTCCGCCGCGAATCACAAGATCGTAGGCCGTGCTCATGTTTGAAGTTCTGCGGCGGACAGGCGTTCCGCCCAGAACTCGCCTTCGCGCCACGTGTCCACGTCCACCGCGCCGCGCACACCCAGCACGCGCCGCGCCTCTTCCAGCGGTAGGTGCCAGACATCCTCGATCTTCGCCATGAACAGCGCATCCGACTGCTGGCCCACGGTGATGCCGCGCTGGATACAGCCCACGGCGGTTTCCCAAACCTCCGGATAATGCAGCATGGTGCGCACGATGTAGCGCATGGTGCCGAAGATCGACAGCACCGACAGTTCGCCCGCCAGCTCCTTGTTTTGGATATGTTTGTGTACGTTGGTCAGCCGGTACCAATAGGGCACCAACTCGCCCATGTAGTTGAAGCCGCCGCCGCACAGGATGTGTTCGTAATCGTGCGTCTGACCCGAACGCAGGTTGAAGAACTCCAACTGCGACTGGGGTTTCATCCAGGGCACGATCTGCACCTGATAGTTTCCCTTGGTGGTGATGTCGTAATAAATACGGCCTACCGTGCCGGGTGCATACTTTTCCAAATCCTCGATCTTGTAGTCGGAGACGTGGCCGGCCTTGAACCAGGCATCGAGCGCCGGGTTGGTCTTGCGTTCGTCCGTGAACAGCTCCTCGATGCGCGCGAAGTCGCGCAGTTCGTTCAGGATCGCCAGAAACTCGCCCATCTCGGCCGGCGGTGGATAGTCGGGCCCATTTCGCCGCAACATGATCATCGCCACCCATTCGCGCAGGCGCGCGTTGTTGAGGTACTTCGAAGACGAGACGAGCACGCTGCTGGGCGTGTTCACCGGCATGACGCCGCGCATCAAATACGTAACGTCATCTTTCATCCGCTTGGCCCTCCCGAACACCGCAGATCGATATGCGTAAAAGATAGACCCAAGCAGTGCGCGTTTCGAGTCTTTATGCCGCCGGACGCCGTAAAGGCGTTCTGGCAGCGGGCGATTATGGGGATCGCCCCATCCGCGCGGCGGGAAAGCGGCAGGTGACCGTGGTGCCTGCGCCCACGGCGCTGTCGATGGCCAGTGTGCCGTCGTGCAAACGCACGAGTTCGGCGGTAATCGCCAGCCCCAGGCCGATGCCGGGGGTTTTTTGGTCGCGGGTGTTCCGGGCCTTGAAGAAGGGCAGGGTGACGTCGGGGATGTCCTCCGCCGGGATGCCGACGCCGGTGTCGCCGACGGACAGCGTTATACCGCCGTCCTCGGCGCGCTCCACGCGCACCGTCACGCGTCCGCCCGCTGGTGTAAACTTGATGGCGTTGACCGTCAGATTGACCACGATCTGCTTGATGCGGCGCTCGTCGCCCAGGAACGGCGGCAGGTCCGGTGTGATGTGCCGCGCGATGATCAGGGCATCGGCGCCGGGCTGAAAGCGCACCAGCGTCAGGGCCTCGTCGACGACGTGCGCCAGATTCACCGGCACTGCCACGGCGCGGGCGTCCTGGTCCGCGCCCACCTCCGAATAGTCCAGCACGTCGTCGATCAGCGCCTGCAGGTGCGTCGCGCTGAAATGAATGTCGTTGGCGTACTCGGCCACCTTGCCCTCCTGCGCCGCCGCGCGGCCGTGCTGGCGCAGGAAATCGGAGAAACCAACGATGGCGTTCAGCGGCGTGCGCAGTTCGTGACTGACCGAAGCCAGGAACTTTGACTTCGCCGCGTTGGCCGCCTCGGCGCGCAGACGTGCGTCGCGCGTTTCGGCCAGGGCGATGACCATCCTGCGCCGGGCGTTGAGCTCGGCGGCGCCGAAGACGTAACTGGCGATCGCCAGAAAAAGCAGCAGAAAGACGAATGAAATGCCGTAGACGGCGTCCATCGGCGGCGGCGGCGTGTCCGCCGTCAGATGGTGATACGACACTATCGCCATGCACAGCGCGAGCGCCAGCATCACCACCACCAGCCGCCAGCCGCGCAGATAGAAGAACGACAGGATCGGAATCGCGCACAGCCACTGCATCGACGCCGAGGCGTAGCCGCCGTAGGCCCAGGCCCCCACGCCTATGCAGACCACCAGCCACAGGATGCCGACCACGGTGATGAGATTGAGCTGCCGGGTCAGCCGCAGCGCCACCGGCAGCAGCACATAACCCGCCATCAGCGTCACGACCGCGACGAAGCCCGGCGTCACCGGCGTGCCGGCCAGCAGCGCGACGATGAACACAATCAGGCCGAAGGCGCCGCCCACCCACGACAGCAGCGTGAAAATACGGATGCCGCTGTCCATCCGCTCGCGATCGTAGCGTTTGGCGAGGTTTTCAGGCGTGTCGGCGGGCGAGATCAGGGAAGAGTATGCCGCCGGTTTCGACAGTGCGTGGTCCAAAGCCCCCCCGGGATTATGGTGCCGCGAGCATGCTCGGGAAATAGACCCGCTGGGCGGCGAGAATGCAACACTTCCGTCCGCATAACCTGGGATCGGGATTGGCGCAGCCCGCAACCGTGGTGTGCGTGAACGGGTCCAACAAAAAGCCCCGAAGTTTCCTTCGGGGCTTTTCATCACGCGGTATCGCGTAAATCTTAATTCAGGCGGGCCTAATTCAGCCTAGCGGGCAATTCGCTGATGGCCTTGTCGGCCAGGGCCTGCTGCTTGCCGGCGTCGAGGCTGCCCTTGATGAGCGTTTCGGCCGCGGCCAGGGCCACGTCCACCGCCGTATTGCGCACCTGTGCGATGGCCTGGGCTTCGGCCTGGGCGATGCGGTCCAGGGCCTGCTGTTTGCGGCGCGTGATGGCGTGCTCGAGATCCTTTTCGGCGTCCACCTTCAGGCGCGCGGCTTCGGCGCGGGCGTTGGCGATGATCTTCTCCGCCTCCGCCATGGCGTCGCGCTGCTTACGCTGATACTCGGCCAGCAGGGCCTGCGCGTCTTCACGCAGCTTGCGGGCTTCTTCGATCTGCACGCGGATTTTGGCCGCGCGTTCGTCCAGGGTCGAGATGATGGCCTTCGCGGCCGGGCGGTAGATCACCGCCACCGCCAGCACGAACGCCAAACCCACCCAGAATGAAGGATCGTGGAACATGACCTTTTCCTTCCTTCTTAACGCGCGTCTTTAAGGGCCGCGGCGACGGCGGCGTCGACGCTGCCGGCGTCGGGCGAAAGCCCGGCCAGCTTGCCGACCACGTCACGCGCGGTATCCGCCGAGATCGTCTTCAGGCTGTCCAGCGCGGACTGCTTGGCCTGGGCGATGCGCGCCTCGGCGTCGGCGATCTGCTGGGCCACCGTGGCGGCCACGTCGGCGGTCCTCTTGTCGGCGACCGCCTTCATGTCCGCCTGGATCACCTTCATGTGCTCGTAGGCCTGGGCCCGGGCGTCGGCCATGGCCTTGTCGTAGGCGGCCACGGCGGCGTCGGTCTCGGCCTTAAGCTGCGTGGCGCGGTCCAGGTCGTCCTGGATGACGCGGGCGCGCTGCTCAAGCACTTCCCCGATGCGCGGAACGGCGATACGCGAGACGATCCAGTACAGCGCCACGAACATCACCAGCAGCCAGAACAGCTGCGAAGCGAATGATGAGGGGTCGAACTGCGGCATAACGTGATCGCCTTTCCGTGCGAGGCTTTAGTGAGGCTGGCTTAGCCGAACAGGATGATGAGCGCGATGACCAGCGCGAACAGCGAGGTCGCTTCCGACAGCGCGAAGCCCAGGAACGCCGGGGTACGCAGCTTGCCTTCCATGGACGGGTTGCGGGCAACCGCGTTCATGTACTGGGCCCATACCTGGCCCACGCCGATACCGCCGCCCAGCACGCCGATTGCGGCCAGACCAGCACCGATCATCTTTGCAGCTTCCGTTTCCATCGTTCGTATCCTTCCTTGGAGATAAAAAGTTGAGGTGGTTGTGAGTGTCTATTCGCTGCACGCTTAGTGCAGGTGAATCGCGTCGTTGAGGTAGATGCAGGTCAAAAGCGCGAAGACGTAGGCCTGAATGGCGGCGACCATGATTTCGAGGAAGGTCACGCCGAACACGGCAATGAACGGCACCGCGCCGAACACCACGCCGAGCGAGATGATGAAGCCCGCCAGCACCTTCAAGAGCACGTGGCCCGCCAGCATGTTGGCGAACAAGCGCAAGCTCAGCGAAACCGGGCGGATGAGGTAGGAGAAGAATTCCAGCGGCGCCAGGATAATCGCAATACCGAGCGGCGCGCCCGGCGGCACGAACAGGCTGAAGAAGTGCAGGCCGTGGCGGGCGAAACCGATGATGGTCACCGCCACGAAGATGAACAGCGCCATCGCCGCGGTGACGATGATGTGCGAGGTGTAGGTGAAGGCGTAGGGCATCAGGCCCAGGAAGTTGCCGAACAGAATGAACAGGAACAGCGTGAACACGAAGGGGAAGTACTTCATGCCTTCCTGCCCGGTGTTTTCCTTCACCATGCCGGCGACGAATTCATACAGCATTTCAGCGGTGGCCTGCAGGCGGCCCGGCACCATGGTGCGGTGGCGCGTCGCGCCCCAGAACAAGAGGGCGGTCAGGACGACCGCGAAGGTCATGAACAGCGCCGAGTTGGTGTAAGAGATGTCGTAGCCGCCGACCTTGATCGGAATCAGCTGCTGGATCTCAAACTGATGCATGGGGCCGTGACCGCCCTCGGCATGTTCCGCCATCGAATGTCTCGCTTTACCGGTTAAGCGTTCTTGTTCTTCGTCAACTTTGCCCCTCACCCCGGCCCCTCTCCCGCAAGCGGGAGAGGGAGGGGCCCGCGTGAGCGGGAGGGTGAGGGCCTCTTCTCAATCTAGCGCCGCTTTTCAGCGTCGCGTCTTCCCTTCATCTCCCTCTCCCCTTCTTGAGGGGAGAGGGTTGGGGTGAGGGGTCTTTCTCAATCTCGCGCCACTTCTTCAGCGTCGCGTCTTAAAACCTATTCGTCGTCATCCCCGGCCTTCGGCGGAGGCTGCGTCTTCGCGTCTCGCGCCTCTTTCTCCCGGCCCTCTTTTGCCCGAATGGCCCGGCCTAGGCCCACGGCCTCGTCCAAGCCCTTCAGGATGCGCAGCACGCTCAAAACACTCGCCGCGAAACCCACCGCGATCAGCGCCAGCATGAAGATGGGTTTGGTGTTGAGTTTATCGTCGATGAACCAGCCGAGGCCCGCGCCCACCAGCACGCCCGCCACCAGCTCCATCCCGATCCTGAACCCGACCCCAACGCCTTGCGCCGACTCTTCCGCCTCTTTTGCCGTCTCTTTCTTGTCGGCCACCGCGTCCTGCATGGCCTTCAGCCGCGCGCCCACATCTTCCAGGGTTGGCGGCTGTTTATCGTCGTTTGTCATCGGGGAGCCCTCCGGTTCTCGTGAAATCCCCAACGATCCGCCGTTTTTGCGTCTCCGAACCCCGAAAAGGCCCGAAAAACCGCGGTTTGCGGCGCGAAAAGCGCGCGAAACATAGGGGCGAGGGGGTGGGGTGTCAAGGACGAAGGGGGAGGGGGTTAAACGGTTGAAACTATTAATAAAATACCCGCCGGAACGGCGGCGAAACCGGCCTCAAAACCGTAACCTGACGGGCTGCTTATAAGTAAGGTGTGTTGGGAACCTGAAGCTGGGCTGATTCGGGGGGGCCGCTTGGGATGGAGCGGCCAAATACTAGCTGGATTGAATCATAGTTTCTCTTCGCAAAAGACCGTCACCTTGGCTTTGAAAAGAAGCGGGCTAGTTGTTGATGGGTTCTAACCCCGTATTGAGTGTCTGGAACGGCTCCGCATAAAGGAAATAGTTCTTCGCCAACGAACGTAAGGGGAGATGTGACTATTTGTCCTGCGCACTTGGCTTCGAGGTTATGAAGATCAAAGTACTTAAAACGGTCCCCAATTTTTATTTCCTGCGTAACTAGAGTTCCGAGATGTACGAGACCTGAATATTCTAGCTGCCGCAAATCGCGAAGGTTGAGTCCTAAAAATTCCGTCACATTTAATATGCGTTCGTTGTCACGGCGAATGACGCACTTTCCGGACCCCACTTCCCATACTAAGGAACAGTACTTTGTGAAGTTCTCCGCCTCTGCTTGGCTTAGGCTACGAAGTGCGTCGAGTGTACGTGGGCCAAAAGAGCCGGGTTTGTTTAGTTCGCCAGCGAGGATTTTTGCCCACAAAGACTGCATAGCATGGTTGCTTACGTCTTCAGAATTTCGGAAAAACCTATGAATAAATTCCTCATCGACAGCTTCTGGGCTTACTTCCACCGGTAAGTAAGTTATGGCGGTCGCCGCAATTCTTAGCCGGTTTTTTAATTTCCGTTCAATTTGTGCATTGCTAAAACTTGCTATCGGGTCATTGGACTCTAAATGTTCCAGTGCTTTCTCAGATGTTGCGTCGAGTAATTTGAGAAGACGCAAATCGCTTTCTTTGACGTTATTGGTGCGTAGTGCTTCTAGCCGGAGGGCCAAAGTGCGGGCTTCCGCTTTCGCCGTCGTTTCCAAAACGTGCGCGTGGAAATGGCTATTTACCGCGTTTAGCATTGGCCCGAAAGTCGGAGAGAATGCGCGGCCAATAGCATCGATAAATTTATCAGCTACTTTGGGACGCAAGGCTACGAGCGCAAGAATGAAGGTAATCAGATCCATATGCCGTCCCCCCTGACGACTGTGCCAATCTGACCGAAGTTTAGCAGTTACTCTGTTCGCTGTCCCTTAGAGCTCCGTGCAAAGGATCATCATGCCCCCCATCTCCCTCCCCCTCTCAGGCGGTTGCCGCTGCGGCCAGGTGCGCTTTCGCGTCACGGCCCAGCCCATGCGCACCCG
>JAIEMI010000015.1 GCA_019752235.1 Rhodospirillaceae bacterium | reverse complement strand
TCGTCCATCGATATTCCTGCCATAGCGCCGCGCCCTTAATAGCTGTCACAGGTGTGAGCGCGAGCACGTAACGCGAGCCGCCAGCAGGACAGCATAAGCGCCCCCAGGCCGTCCAGAAGATTTCGTCCAGAAGTTGTATTTCTAGGGCGCGAATGTAAATGATACACGAAAACACCTTCCCATCAATGGGTTAGGACGAGCGCCGCGGGCAAATTCCCCGTCGGACACACCCAGGATTATACCCCCGGGTGTCCTTGTATAGCCAACGCCCGCCGCGCGTTGTCGTTGCCGGACATTCTACCGGTACGTGGTATATCTCCCCGTCCTTAAAAGGGGCTGCGGCTGGGCCCTTCAAATGTCATGGTTTTCCCGCGCCGCGCGCCTTTTGGGGAAGAAAGCAGAATGTCAGGACGTTTTACCCAATTCATTATCGGGGCGATGCTGCTGGGCATCATCACAGGCACAGGAGCCCACTACAGTCTCCCCCCGGAGGGCGCCAAGCTCGTTGCCGGCTACTTCTCGGTGATCACCGACGTCTTTCTGCGGCTGATCAAAATGATCATCGCACCGCTGGTGTTCACGACCCTGGTGTCGGGGATCGCCAACATGGGCCGGACGTCGGGGGACGGCACCGCGCCGTCCTTGGGGCGCATCGGCGCGCGCACGCTCGGCTGGTTCCTGAGCGCATCCTTGGTGTCGCTGCTGCTCGGCTTGATCATGGTCAACCTGCTGCGGCCGGGTGAAGGGCTCAACCTGCCGCTGCCCGATGGCCATGAGGTCTTGGCCGTGCAGGGCTCCGGGCTGAACCTCAAAGAATTCGTCACTCACCTGGTCCCGCGCTCCATCGCCGAGGCCATGGCGCAGAATGAAATCCTGCAGATCGTTGTGTTCTCGATTTTCGTCGGCGTCGCCTGCACCGCCGTCGGGCACCACGGCAAGGTCGTCGCCGACTTCGCCGATTCCGTGGCCAACGTCATGCTGCGCGTCACCGACTACGTGATGCGCGCGGCGCCTATCGCTATCTTCGCCGCCATCGCCGCGGCGGTGACGACAAAAGGCCTCGGTATCCTTTTGACCTACGGCGAGTTCATGGGCGGGTTCTATCTGTCGCTGGCGATCCTGTGGGTTCTGCTGTTGCTTGCCGGCTACGCGATTATCGGGCCGCGCATCCGGCGCATGATCTCGGCCATACGCGCGCCGGTGCTGCTGGCCTTCTCGACCGCGTCGTCCGAAGCCGCCTATCCGCGCACCCTGGAGCAGCTGGAACGCTTCGGCGTCTCCAAGCGCGTCGCCAGCTTCGTGCTGCCCATCGGCTATTCCTTCAACCTCGACGGCTCGATGATGTATTGCACCTTCGCCGTGCTCTTCATCGCCCAGGCTTACGGCATCGAGGTGTCATGGACCGATCAGATCAGCATGCTGTTGCTGCTGATGATCACCAGCAAAGGCATGGCCGGCGTGCCGCGGGCGTCGCTGGTCGTCATCGCGGCGACCCTGACCACTTTCAACCTGCCCGAGGCCGGCCTGCTTCTGATCCTGGGCGTCGACCAGTTCCTCGACATGGGCCGCAGCGCCACCAACGTCGTGGGCAACGCCGTGGCGACGACCGTGGTCGCCAAGTGGGAGAAAGAGCTGCAGGCGGAAGATCTCAGCAACAACCCCGATAACGGCGTCCCGGAAAAAGCTTAAGGCCGCTTCGGGGAGAAGCGGCCTTTGATATCAGCGCCCCAGATGAACGCCGGGATCTATGGGTGCGCGATCCGCCAGTACATGGCCTTGGATCCGTCGGTGAAGTTGAAGACGTCGCGGCCGTACATTTCGCCGGGCTTTTTGTCCTTCGTGTTCGTATAGAGCGCATAGCCCTGATAGGCCCACTGCCGCGTGCCGTCGGGCCGCGTCAGGATCGACCAGTAGCCGGAAGGCTGCGCGTCGGCGGCGGCCTTGAAGGGCACCCACTCCGCGTCGCATGCGCCGTCGCAACCGCCGATGCCGATGTCGCGGCCGGTGGTGATGTTGGACAACGAGCCGTCGTTCGCATGGAAGCTGCCGGGCGCATAGACGTACTTGTCGCGCGCATAGAGCGTGAGGCCATTGGCGGTCGTGAAGGTCAGCACGCTGCCGCTCTTACGGAGCTGCACCTGCGGCGGCACGAAATAGCGGCGCACGGTCGCCGCCTGCCAGCGCGGGTCGAACAGGACGCCATGGGCGTCGCCGGACCGCTCGTCGCCATTGAAGGTGTAAACACCGCGGCTCTTATAGGTCCACTGCCGCGTACCGTCTTCGCGCTCGGAGATGGTCCAATCGCCGACGGGCTTGGCCAGTTCGCCCGCGAGCAGCGGCTTCCACGAGGCGAGGCAATCCTTGCGGCAGGCGTCGTTCTTGTCGGCGGAGGTGTAGAGGGTCATGCCGCGGAAATCGACGAAGACTTCGCCGCCGGCGCGGACGTTGGGTTTCACGGTGATGCCTGCGGGAGTCAGCAAATCTTTGCCGGGCACCTCATATACCGCCGTCTTCCAGACGCCGTCGGCGGCGTCGCCTTTTGTTTCGCCCGGCTTCGTATCCATTACGGAACGATAGAGCGCTTTGCCCTTATAGGCCCATTGCCTAGCGCCGTCGGGACGCGTCACCACCGACCAGTCGCCTTCGGCCTTGGCTTTGGCGGGAGCCGCGAGCGGCGGCCATTGTTTCGCGCATTCGTCAACGCAGGCTTCTTCGGACTCGCGGACATAGAGCGTCATGCCGGCGGAATCGGAGAGCACGCTGTTGGGGATGTTCCCGCCGCGGCGCCGGTTGCCCATGTCGACAGAACGCGGCGGCGAGACCGTGATCCCCTGCGGCGTGGCTTGTGTGCCCAGATAGTCCGGTTTGGCCGTGGCCGGCTGCACCGGCAAAGCCATGAGGGCGCCCAGCAGAGCTGCTCCGATGATCCGCATATCGGCTGTCCTTACACCAAGAGTTCCGTGAAGGGCCGGCTGGTGCGCAAGGAGCCGTGACCCCAGGTGTTGATCGGCATGCCGAAGGCCTGCTGTACCGTGAGGCCGACGCGCGAGACCGGATCGCCCAGCGACGCCAGATGATAGCCGGTCTTGATGCGTCCGCCCGCGCCGCCCACGAGGAAGACGGGGATGTTGTCGAGCGAGTGATGCTTGGCCAGGCCGCATTCGCTGTTCAGCATCACCAGCGTACGGTCGAGCAGTGTGCCGTCGCCTTCCTTGATGGACGACAAGGCCTCCGGAAGCGCGGCGAAAGCTTCGATGACCAGGCGCTCGAACTCGTGCGCGTGGGGCTGGTACCCCAGCTTTTCGTCGATCTGTTCTTCATGGGTATAGATGTGGTGCGTCGTCGCAACGCCATTGCGGCGCAGGGACGAAGGCCCGTCGGAGAACGACACGTTGATCACGCGGGTCTGGTCGCAGGCGATGGCGTGGGCCATCAGCTTGGCGAACAGCTTGTGCGTGGCGGTGCCGATTTCGATGTCGGTGCCGCCGGTGAGCGCGTTGGCGGCGGGTTCGCCGGGCTTTGTGCAGGCATCCAGCGGCGCTGGCTTGCTGAGCTGCAGTTCCATCTCCTGTTCGATCTGACGCAGCGAGGTGAAGTACTCGTCGATACGGGCTTTATCCGCCGCGCCGACCATGGTGTTGAGGCGGTCACGCTGGTCTTTGATGGCCGACAGCACGCTCTTGCGCACCATGACCTTCGGGTCGGGCGTGAAATCGGCGGCGTTGGGATCCTGGAACTCGGCGCCGAACAGACGCTGATAAAGCGCGAGCGGCGAGGTTTCCGAGCTGTTGATGACGCTCGGGCTGCGGCGGCTTTGGGTATGCGAGGCATAACTCGTCGTCGATACTTCGATGGAGCGGAAACGCGTCGTCGAACCGATCGCATCGGCCACCAGCACGTCGATGCTGGGATCGGGCTCCTTGCCGGCGGCGGCGATCAGCACACCGCGCGCACCGGAGGAGTGGGGCACCAGCGGATTGCCGTCGAGGAAGGTCTTGAGCCCGCTGAACACCGTGACGTTCTTGCGGTAGGGCGCCAGCGCCTTCAGCAGTTCCGGCATTTCGTAGTTGGCGCCGACTTGCTTCGGTTCCCAGAACCCCGGGTTCATGCCGCAGCCCCAGAACCAGGTGCCGAAGCGGTTCGGCAGCGGCGCACCGGTGGCGGCGAGCGCGGTGCCGTTGGTGTTGAGGAAACAGTCGAGGAACGGCAGCGCGACACTGACCGCACTTCCGGCAAGGACACCACGTAAGGCAGCGCGTCTGGAGAGATTGGTCATGGGAATTACCTCCCGGCTTCAGGGCTGAGGGCCGCGGCTTTGGTGGGGACTCCCTCCGGCGGCGCGACACGGAAGAAGGCTTCGTGCAACGTGATTTTACGCAACAACGGTACGATCTTGTAGCCGGAGGCGGCGAAAGCCTTGCCGGCCTCCTGCTTCAACCAGTCTCTCTCACCCGCCGTCGGCGTACGGCCCACGGCGTAGGAATACACACGGTTCACCAGACACGACGCGGTGGCCGGATGATCGTGGATCGCCTTGGCCAGACCGGCGGCGTCGGAGAACGCGACCCCGTCGATGGTGCCGCTGGTGTCGATGGGCGCGCCGTTTTCCTTGGCGCGGTAGGAGCCGATGGTGTCGTAGTTCTCCATGGCGAGGCCGATGGGGTCGGTGATCTTGTGGCAGCCGGTGCACATGGCTTCGGTCGCGTGAGCCTGCAAACGCTGGCGCACGGTCTTGTAATTGGGGTCGGTGGTGTCCTGCACCACGTTGAAGTTCACATTGCCCGGCGGATCCGGCACGCGCTGGCACAGCACGCTTTCGCGCAGCGCCTTGCCGCGCAGGGTCGGCGACGTGCGGCCCGGATGCGAATGCAGCGCCAGGAAACCCGGCTGAATCAAAATGCCCGCGCGCGAATCACCTTCCGGAAATTCATAGGGCTGCCAGCCGTCGGGCGTGCCGCCCGCCGCCGCGCCGACAATCGGCACGCCGTAAACCGTGCCCAATTGACGCGTCAGGAAGGTTTTGCGCGTGGTGAAGATGTCGCGGTAGTCGCCGTTCTGCGTCAGCACCACGTCGACAATCGTGCGCAGCGTCTGCTCTTCCGCGTCGGCGGCGATCTTGAAGCTGTATTTCGGATAGAGCGTCGTGTCCTTGGTCAGCGACGTCAGCGAGTCGAGGCCGAACATGTCGTAGAAGAAGGCGCGCACGCCGGCCTCCAGACGCGGGCTGCCCAGCATGCGCTCGACTTCGCGCGCGACGCCCTTGGGCGTATCGAGATCGCCGTTCTTCGCGGCGGTGAGCAGTTTGGTATCCGGCGCCGAGTTCCACAGGAAGAAGCTCAAGCGCGACGCCTTGGAATAGGCGTCGATCTGCCACGCGTCCTTGTTGCCGCCATTGGGCGCGCGTACTTCCCACCGGAACAGGAATTCCGGGGATTGCAGCATCGTCGCCAGCGGCACTTCCAGACCGGCGTAGAAATCCTTCAGCGTATCGGCCGAGAGTTTCGCGCCGGCCACCAGATCGCCCAACTCGCCGTCCTGCAAGGGACGGCGGTAGAGCAATTGCCCGGCATCGGCCAGGAACTGGCGGGCGCAGGCGTCGTCGGACGCTTTCACGTTGGCGGGCGTGCATGCGACGAAAGACGCACGATGCTTCTCGTCGAGCACCTGGGCGGAAACCGAGCGCGCCATGTTGGCGTATTGCGCCAGCCCGGCGGCGGGAATGCTGGCGCGGCCCGCGCCCAGTTCCAATAAGCCGTTCTCGCGCATATCGGGCTCGAAACGCCCGCCGATCTTGATATCGGCGCCGAAGATATCGGCGATGATATTCTTGTACTGCAGCTGCGTCAGGCGGCGCAGCACGGTGGGATTGGTCGCGGAGACAACTTCGGCCTCGGCCTCGGCGCGCACGGCCTGGACCGGCGCACCGATACAGAAAATGCCGGCCAGCGCGGCGGCGGTCAGAAGGCTTTTACGAAAGGACAGTGTCATCGGGCGAGGCCCGCCGTGGACTGGTCGTCGTGGATGATGAAAGCCGGCACGGCGTCGATCTGATAGGCCAGCGAGATCGACGTGTTCTCGCCGGTCTTCGGATCGGGATCGGCGTCGGCGTGCTTCTTCAGGGCGTAATACAGGCCCGGCAGGTCGATATTGTTGGTGGCTTCGACGCCCCAGGTGCCCACGCCGTACATCCAGTAGTAGGCGTACCAGTTGTGATAGGCGCCCAGACGGCCCTTCATGTTGCCGTTCTCGGCGATGTTCAGCTTGAGCCGCGCTTGCGTGAACTTGTGCTCCGGCATCACGAACGGATCGGTGGCGATATTGAGGTTCTGCGGCGCGGTGGTGACGACGCCGTTCACGATCTTGCCGCGCATGATGTTGTGCCAGCGCGGATTGGGATCGACGTGGAAGCTCATGCCGCCCAACATGCCGCCGTTGCTGTCGCTCTGCGCACGTTCCTGGGCGCGGTAGATCGCCACGGTGACATTGTCGTCGTTCTGCTCGTCATCGATGCCGCTGATCTCGATCAGCATGGCCGGCATCACTTCCTGCACCACGCTCCAGTAGCTGGTGGGCAGCGGCGCGTATTCCGTCGGCGAGTGCGGGCGGATTTCGTTGATGCAGTTGGTGACGCGGTAGAGCTGGTTGTCGATGCCCTTCTCGCCGGTGTCCGGCTCGATGAAATTACCGGTGTCTTCCTTGCCGTCGAGATTGAAGCCGAAGCTGTAAGGGCCTTCGACGGTGAAGATGTGCGGATCGGGCACCGAATCCGGATGGGCATAGACGTCGGTCGGCTGTCCGTTGACGCGCCCGCGCATCTGCACGACCGGCGCGGTGTCGCTCATCTTGGAAAGGTCGAGGAAATTCTTGAGGTAGTCGTCGATCTCGGCCTTGGTCTTGCCGATCGCCGCCAGTTCGCGCTTGTAGTATTCCTCGGGCCCGGGGTTGATGCCCTTCGGACAATCACGCCCTTGCGTGTCGAAATACTGCGCCACGTGAAACCAACTGACGAGGAAGCCTTTGCTTTTCCCCGCGTCGGCCGCTTGCGCGGACACCGAAAATGCTGAAACCGAAACGCAGGCCGCAAACGCGCCCGCCATCAACGACCGAAGCCGCACACTGTCCATTCATGCCTCCCGCATGGCCGCACCGTGAGCCTTACACGTGTTAGATTTTAACGCGGTCCGGACAAATAAGCCCGCAAATTAAGGCGCGCCGGCACAGATTCATTGTAACGGGACGGTAAAAGTGAATTGTACGGCGCGAAACCGGGAGGTCTTCCCGCCTTTGTCACCAAATAGGCCCTCCCTAAATTGTCCGGACATATGATTGACTGCGGTCCTGACGAGAACCGCAACGCCTTGGGAGGGCATCCATGAAACGTTACATACTCGCTTCGCTGCTGGCGTCCAGTTGCATGATGGGCCTCACCGCGCACGCGGCGTCCGCGCCCGCCCTTGATGCCGACGACATCGGCGGTGTCGTCACCGGGCCGAAGGGACCGGAAGCCGGTGTCTGGGTCATCGCCGAAACCAAGGAGACAGCGACCCCGATGATCAAGATCGTCGTCACCGACGATCAGGGGCGTTATGTCCTGCCCGATCTGCCGAAGGCCAAATACAAGATCTGGGCGCGCGGTTACGGCATCCTCGACAGCAAGGCCGTCGAAGGCGCGGTTGTCGGCAAAGCCCTCAACATCACCGTCAAAGGCGCGACGCCCGCGGAAGCGGCCGAGGTTTATCCCGCCAACTACTGGGAAGCGCTGATGAAGATGCCGCCCGAGTCCGACTTCCCGGGCACGGGCCCGTCGGGCAACGGCATCAATCCCGGCTTCGCGCGCCAGCAGGACTGGATGGGGCACTTCAAGGAACAGTGCCACTTCTGCCACCAGCTCGGCACCCGGATCACGCGCAAGGTCATGGGCCAGGACCATGTGGAAGCCTGGGACCAGCGCATTCAAATGGCGCGCGGCGAGGACGATCACGTCTTCGGCCCGCACGGCAAAAACTTCGCGGGCACCATGGTCAACAACATGACCCGCTTCGGCAAACAGCGCGGCCTGAACATGTTCGCCGACTGGACGCGCGCGATTGAAGGCGGCGCGCTGCCGCCGGAAGCGCCGCCGCGCCCCGCCGGCGTGGAACGCAACGTCGTCATCACCATGTGGGACTTCGCCGACGGCCGCTTCGTGCACGACGAAATCACCACCGACAAACGCGATCCGACGGTGAACGCCAATGGTCCGGTGTTCGGCGTCGATACGGTGCAGTCGCACCTGGCGATCCTGGAACCCACCACCGGCAAAACCGAAACATTTGGCGTGCCGGGCATGATGCCGGAAAACCAGCCGCAGATTTCGCGCTTCAACCTGTCGGCTCATAACCCGATGTTGGATCATAAAGGCCGGCTGTGGATCACCATGCTGGGCGGTGAAGGCGGACCGGTGGACTATTGCGATGCGGGCCCGACGGAAATCTCGTTCTCTAAATATTATCCGAACCCCGCCAAGCAGACGCGCCGCATTTCGCTTTATGATCCCAAGACCAAGAAGTTCACCATCATCCCGGTGTGCTTCAGCACCCACCACCTGAACTTCGGCTACGACAAGAACCACACGCTGTACTTCAGCGGTGATTCCAACGTGCTCGGCTGGCTGGACACGAAGGTCTATGACGAAACCGGCGACGCCAAGAAAGCCCAGGGCTGGTGTCCGTGGGTGGTCGACACCAGCGGCGACGGCAAGATCGATCCCAATCACAAAAATTGGAATCAGCCGGAAAACAACATGCCGAAACTGACGGACCCGAAGAAGGACTCGCGCCTGTCGGGCTTCCCCTACGGCATGAACATCAGCCCGACGGACGACAGCATCTGGTTCGCCAACTTCCGCCCTCACGTGCCCAGCTCGCTGGTGCGCCTGGAGCGCGGCAAGAACCCGCCGGAAACCTGCAAAGCCGAATACTACGAACCGCCCAAGGATAAGGACGGCAACTACCTCGCTTACAACGCCCGCGGCGTCGACCTCGACTCCAAGGGCATCGCCTGGGTGGCCTTCGGGTCCGGCCAGATCGGCCGCTTCGACCGCAGCAAGTGCAAAACCATGTCGGGCCCCGGCGCGCTGGGCCAGGGCTGTGTCGACGGCTGGACGCTCTACGACGCGCCCGGCCCGAAGATCAGCGGCCAGAAAATCGGCACCGCCGATTGGCATTACCTGAGCTGGGTCGACCTGCACGACACCCTCGGCCTCGGCAAGGACGTTCCGATCCTGCCCGGCGACAACTCCGATTCCATGCTGGCGCTGGACCCCAAGACCGGAAAGTGGAACGTGCTGCGCGTGCCGTACCCGCAGGGCTTCTTCCCG
This sequence comes from Rhodospirillaceae bacterium, assembly GCA_019752235.1. Classification (GTDB taxonomy): domain Bacteria; phylum Pseudomonadota; class Alphaproteobacteria; order Rhodospirillales; family Rhodospirillaceae; genus SHVO01. The sequence goes on along the minus strand of JAIEMI010000015.1, from coordinate 1,300 downwards.
CGCGGCATGGACGGGCGCATCGACGACCCGAAAGCCGGCTGGAAAGGCAAAGGCCTCTGGGCCAACTACGGCGAACTGCCGCTGCATCACCAGGAAGACGGCGAAGGCGCCTACTCCAAGATGGTGAAGTTCCAAGTGCGGCCCGATCCGCTGGCGAAGTAAATCGCCCTAAACGCCCCTCCCCCTTGTGGGGAGGGGTTGGCGACGGAGTGATACGCTGTTACTCCGGCATCGGCGAACCAAAGAGCTCGCGCAATTTGGTCTTGAGGACTTTGTTGCTGGCGTTGCGCGGCAGCTCGTCCATGAAGGCCACGCCGCGCGGCCGTTTGAAGCCGGCGAGCTTGCCATCGCAGAAAGAAAGGATGTCCGCTTCGGTCAGGTTCGGCGCGGTTTTGCTCACCACGGCGAACGCGCTTTCGCCCCACCGCGGGCTGGGCCTGCCAATCACCGCAACGTCCTTGATGCCCGGGTGCTGCGCCAGCACGGCTTCGATCTCGGCGGGATACACGTTTTCGCCGCCGGAGATGATCATGTCCTTCACGCGGCCGCGCACCTGGATGAAGCCCTCTTCGTCCAGCACACCCAGGTCGCCCGTATGCAGCCAGCCTTCGCTGTCGATGGCCGCCGCCGTGGCGGTGGGATTCTGCCAGTAGCCTTTCATCACCTGCCGCCCGCGCACGCAAATTTCACCGACGGTGTTGGGCGGCAGCGTGGTGTTGTCGCGGCCGGCGATGCGGACTTCCGTATGGAGGCCGGGCTTGCCCGCCCAGCCGGTCTTGCGCACGGCATCACGGGGATTGAGCAACGAAACGCCGCCGCAGGCCTCCGTCAGGCCATAGGCCTGATAAATCTCCATGCCGAGCGCGCGGTAGGATTCCAGCAGCGCCAGCGACAAGGGCGACCCGCCCGCCGCCAGCGAGCGCATGGACGAATAGTCGAAGCGCTTGAAGTCCGGCACGCGCAGCATCGCCTCCAGCAATGCGGGCACCACGGTCATGATGGAGATTTTCTCGTCCTGAATGATTTCCCAGGCGCGCGTGGCGTCGAAGCGACGTTCCACCACCTGCGAACAGCCGCGATACAGCGCGAGCACACAGCCCGCCAATGGTCCCACATGGAACATCGGCAACAGGTGCAGCATCTTGTCGGCGCCGGCCACGTCGCGGATCGAGAGGCTGCTGATGGCCACCCAGAACTGCGAGTTGTGGGTATGCACGGCGCCTTTGGGCAAGCCGGTCGTACCGGAGGTGTAGACCAGACTGCCTATGTCGTTCGGCCCCGGTTTGGAGACATCGGGTTT
>JAIEMI010000049.1 GCA_019752235.1 Rhodospirillaceae bacterium | reverse complement strand
GGTTTTTGTGCACGCCCATCTGCTGCAGGATCGTTTTCACGATCTTGTCGTAAGGGGCTTTCGAGGGATCGTATTCGGCGTTGAGGTCGATCCGCCCGATCATCCGAAACACGAGGTCGGACACGATACGGTCCTGACGTCCGGCGGTGGCGTCCACTTGATCGCCGATTTCGCCGAGAAGCTCGGTAGCTTCATCGCGGGGATACAGGTTGCGGATGCGCGCCGCGTCCATGGCCACGACGCCGGCGAAGTAGTAGTCGTCGATAGGGTGGACTTCCAGCAGCCCGCGGCTTTCTTCATAGGTCAGGGCGTGCTCGGACAATCCGTCGAGCAGGAGTCTGTTCCACGCGGGATAGGTGCGAGCCGCAACGGCGTTCATCTCGCTGAGGAAATGACTCACGGCTTCGCGCGCCTCGGCCATGTTTTCGGGAATGTCGCTGCCGAACATGCGGCGCAATTTGATCACCGTGCGCCGCATCGCCGCGGCCACGCCTTTAGGCTTTTTTCCGCCTAAAGCCGGCTTCCTTTGCGAGCCGTTTGGACTCTGAACCACTCAAGCACCCCCAATCCTGGCCTCTCAAAGGCCCGTTCCGGCGATACGGCTTCTATGGCCGTTGTATACGGAACGCGCGGGTAAGTGGTCCGTACTCAAAACCGAACAACTCTTCCGCGTGATATCCATCTCACGATTCGGGTTGTTGCGGAAGGTGGAGTTCGGCGTTTCTTCACAAGGCTACAAATAAGATATTGAAATACGCCGAGAATCGGACATCGTGAGCGCCGCACGCGCCTGTGGGGCCGTGAGTTTCGCGTATCGTCGTGTTGGGGAACGTTCTGGCCGTCCATGAGCGACTTTGAACTCCAGTCGATGGAGAAGGTCGTAGCCTTCATCGGTGAACCCGATGAAACGCAGCGGCGCGAATTACGTCAGGTCTTGAGCCACGCGGGCCTGAAACAGGTCAGCGCGCACGCCAACCTCACCAATCTCGCCAATCTGCTGGGGCAGGTGCCGCCCGACCTCATCATGCTGTCGGATGATCTGGACCCCGGGGTGTTCGATTTCATCCGCAACATCCGCCATAACAAAATCGGTACGAACCCGTTCGTCGTTATCATTTCCGTCGTGGCGCCCGACAATGTTGAGTCGGTTAAGCGCGCCATGCAATCGGGCGCCGACGACATCATCATCAAACCCGCCAAGGAAGAACAAATTCTCCAACGGCTGAAACGCGTGATGATGAATCGCCTGCCGTTTGTCGTCACCAGCGACTATGTCGGGCCGGACCGGCGCGCGAAGAACCGTGTGTCTCCCATTCGGCGCATCAACGTCATCAACACGATGCTGGACAAAGCCAGCGGCAAACCCATCGACCTGGACGACATCCGCGCGGCGGTCGACGAGTCCATGAACGAGATGCCGTTCGCGCGGCTGGACAGCCACAGCCTGCGTTTGGGCTTTGTCTGCAATTTGATTCTTGAGGCCCATAAGAGCAATAACATCACACCGGAGCTGCAAGAGAAACTCAGGGTTATGGTCGACGTTCTGAAGGACGCCGCCCGGACCGCCGAGCGCGTGCAGGAGCGGGAATTGGCGCTGATGTGCGGATCATTGTCCGCGGACGTGGCGCGGATGGTCGAGAATTACCAGGCCCTGACGGCCCGGGATCTTGATATTATTCAAAAATTGCCCCGGGCGGTCGTTTCGACGGTGAAACCTAGGGCCGCCCCTGATAAATTGGCCGAAGAGACCCGCCAGGCGGCCGAGAACTATCAGACGCGTGAGCGGGGAGAATTCAATGCGACGCATGAAATCCAACGGACCCCCGGTGAGGCCCCAGTCGTGACCATGGACGAACCAGTTATTGAGATTCTGCCGCTTGCCAAAGGGCAGTATCTCTTTAAGCAGGGCGATCCGGCCACCTCGGCCTACATCCTGAACAGCGGCGTCATTGGCATTTTCAAGGAGATCGACGGCAAGCGTCAGCCCATCGCCCGCGTCAAAAAAGGCGAGTTTTTCGGCGAAATGGCGATCATCGACGGACGCCCGCGCCGGAACTCCGCCCTGGCGCTGGAGGACTGCACGCTGTCTCTGGTGTCCAAGGACATGATCGAGGAAAAGCTCGCCGGTTCGGACTCTCTGATCCGCACGCTGCTGCACATGTTGAGCAACAGCCTGCGCATGGTGCACGAGGCGTATGCGCCGAAGGGCCGCAACGTCATCGACGCGGTTCGCGACATGAAAGAGCAGGCGAAGCAAATTCAGAGCCATATCGAGGCCGGCTCGCCAGCCTTGAAGAAAGACGGCGGCGCGGCGGCAAAAAAGGCCGTGGATATCGCTGACGCCATCGTGAAGCTTGTCGAAAGCGTGCCGGACCTTGACCGCCGCACGCCCGCCATGCCCAGCGAGAAGGATCTGGCGGGCTAATCTCGGGTTTCCCTGAGGCGAATGCCGCACCGCCACATCATCCGAAAATGACTATTACAATCGTGTAAGCGCGCGCGATTACGCCCTCCACTTGCACGCTTTTTTCCGGCAGCCTAACTTTTCGCCGCCGTGGGTTGAGCCCATGGCATTCTTGAGAATACGGGAGAGGATTGATCCTATGACCATGGTGGAAATCGACCACCTTTCGAAGTCGTTCGGCGCTTTTACGGCGGTGAACGACATCAGCCTCGCGGTGAAGAAGGGCGAAGTCCTGGGCTTCTTGGGGCCCAACGGCGCCGGCAAAACCACCACCATGCGCATGATTGCCGGTTTCCTGACGCCGTCCGCCGGCACCGCCCGCGTCTGTGGGCATGATGTCGCGACCGCGCCCACGGCGGTGAAAAGCGTCATCGGTTATATGCCCGAAGGTTCGCCGTCCTACGACGACATGACCGTGGGTGCTTTCTTGAAGTTCATTGCCGAAATCCGGGGTTTCTCCGGCGCCGAACGTGATGACCGCGTGGCTAAGGTCGCGGCGCGCGTCGGCCTCACGGGCGTGTTGGAGCGCCCGATCGATATTCTCTCGAAAGGCTATCGCCGCCGTGTCGGCTTGGCCCAAGCCATCATTCATGATCCGCCGGTGCTGTTGCTCGACGAACCGACCGACGGGCTTGATCCCAACCAGAAGCATCAGGTGCGTGGTTTGATCGCCGAAATGGCCGCCGAGAAGGCGATCATTATCTCGACGCATATTCTTGAAGAGGTGGAGGCGGTCTGCACCCGCGCGGTGATCATCGGCAACGGCAAGGTGCTGGCCGACGGGACGGCGGCGGAGTTGTTGACGCGTTTGCCGGATCACACGGCGGTTTGCGTCGTTTTGCCCGAAGCCGCCGCCGCCAGTGCCGCCGCCTATTTCCGCAATCTTCCGACGGTGGCCGGCGTGTTCGAGACCCCGGAAGGCAACGGCCGCACCAGGCTGCGCCTCACGCCCAAAAACGGCGCGGTGCTGGTCACTGATATCGCCGCCGCCGTGCGGACGCAGAATATCCCAGCCTTAGAGATTTATCAGGACGGCGGCACGCTCGACGACGTCTTCCGCCTCATCACCACGGGCAGCGCCGTTCAGGCCGCCGCTTAATCCCTCCGTTAAGGTCTTTCACAATGCGTCATATATGGGTCATCACGAAGCGCGAGTTGTCGGCGTATTTTGCCACGCCGGTGGCCTTCGTCTTCATCGCCATCTTCGTCGCCTTGACCGGAACATTCAGTTTCTACATCGGCAATTTCTTCGAGCGGAACCAGGCCAGTCTTGAGAGCTTCTTTGCTTACCATCCCTGGCTCTATCTGCTGCTGGTGCCCGCGGTCGCCATGCGGCTGTGGTCCGAGGAGCGCAAGTCCGGCACCATCGAACAGCTTCTGACGCTGCCGGTCACGACCACGCAAGCCGTGCTCGGAAAGTTCCTGGCCGCCTGGCTGTTCTGCGGCATCGCGCTTTTGCTGACCACGCCCATGTGGCTGACGGTCAATGTCCTCGGCGAGCCCGACAACGGCGCCATCGCCATCGGATACCTCGGCAGCTTCCTGATGGCGGGGGCTTTCCTTGCCATCGGCACCTGCATGTCGGCGCTGACCCGCAACCAGATCATCGCGTTTATCGCGGGGGCCGTGGTGTGCTTCCTGTTCACCATGAGCGGTCTCGACTTCGTGCGGAACGCTTTCAGCTGGGCGCCCGCCGCGCTGGTGGAGACGATCGCCTCTTTCAGCTTCCTGCAGCGTTTTGAGTCGCTGACGCGTGGTGTGGTTGAATTGCGCGATCTCGTGTTTTTCCTGTCGCTCACCGTCTTCTGGCTGTTCGCCACGGTCATCGCCGTCGATAGCCGGAAAGCGGCATAGGGGAGGGTCGGATGAACAAACACCTTTCCTCCCGTCTGTCCGTTGCTGCGGTGCTGGTTGCCGCCGTGCTGTTCCTGGCGGTCAACGTCATCGCCAACGCCTGGTTCGGCAACACCCGCGCGGATTTCACGGAAGGGCGCTCTTATACGACCTCCGACCAGATCAAACCGGTGTTCCAGAGCATCAGCGAGCCCATCATCGTCCGCCTTTATTATTCGGCGGGCGTCGGTCAGGTAAGCCAGCGCCACGGCCTCTATTATCAGCGCGTGCGCGACTTGTTGCAACAGTACGCCAAGCTCGCCAACGGCAATATCAAAGTCGAGCTGTACAACCCCGAACCGTTCTCGGACGTCGAGGACCGCACCGTCGGTTTCGGCTTGCAGGCTATTCCGCTCAATCAAGCCGGCGAGGTGGGTTACTTCGGCTTGGCCGCCACCAACTCCACGGACGATCAGCAAGTGATCCCGTTCTTCAATCTGGAGCGCGAACAGTTCCTGGAATACGACCTCACCAAGCTGATCTACAGCCTGTCCGAGCCCAATCAGCCGAAAGTCGGATTGATCACCGCTTTGCAGGTCAACGGCGGCATGAGCCCCGCGCAAATGCAGATGGGCGGCGGCGGCAATCCATCGCCGCCCTGGGTCATCATGCAGCAGATCAGGGAGTTCTTCACCATCGTGCCGCTGAAGGCCGACGTGGCGCAGATTCCGCAGGACATCAGCATGTTGCTGCTGATCCAGCCGGAGAATTTGTCGCCGCAGGCGCAGGTCGCCATCGATCAGTTCGTGCTGGGCGGCGGCAAGGTGCTGCTGTTCGTCGATCCCCATGCGGAATCCGTCAATCCTCCCGGCATGGGCGGCATGGGCATGCCCGCCACCGGCAATCTCGACGGCATCAAGAAACTCATGGCCGCCTGGGGTGTCTCCATGGACGGCAAAGTCGTGGGCGACCTCGACGCGGCCATGCGCGTCAACATGTCGCGAGATACGCGCCCGATGATCAGCGATTACGTCGCCTGGATGCAGATCCGCCGCGGCAACCTCGATCCCAACGATGCGATCACCGGCGACCTGAAGCAGGTCCAGTTCGGCACCGCCGGTGCGCTGGATGCCGTGGACGGCTCCGGCACCACCATCACGCCGCTGATGGTCACCGGTCCCAAGTCCATGCGCATGGATGCCGCCAAATTCTCCGGGTTGCCCGACGTTGTCGCGCTGTTCCGCGAATTCAAACCCGCGGATAAGCGCGAGACGCTCGCGGTGCGCATCACCGGCGTTTCCAAGACCGCGTTCCCGGACGCCCCGCTGAAAGAGGCGAAGCAGCCGATTCAGGTTGTCGTCGTCGCCGACACCGATATGCTCACCGATCAGTTCTGGGTGAATACAAACAGCTTCCTCGGCCAGCAGGTGGCGGTGCCCACGGCCGACAACGGCGGCTTTGTCATCAACGCCCTGGAGAATCTGACCGGATCGCCGGCTTTGTCGTCCTTGCGCGGACGCGGCGTGCAAACCCGGCCGTTCACGCTCGTCGATAACATACGTCAGGATGCGGAGATGCAGTTCCGCGCCAAGGAACAGGGGCTCACCAGCCGCCTGGGCGAGCTGGAGAAGAAGCTGAAGGACATGCAGGTCCGGCGCGACGATACCGGCGCGGCGATTCTCAGCGACCAGGACAAACAGACCATCGAGAGCTATCGCGGCGAGATGCTCGCCACGCGTCAGGAACTGCGCGAGGTCCAGCGTGCGCTGCGCCAAAGCATCGATAGCCTGGAAGGAGTCGTCACCTTCATCAATATCGGGTTCGTGCCGATCGTCTTCGGTTTGATCCTGATCGCGGTTGCGGTGCTGCGCCATCGCCGCCGCCGCGCCGCCGCCGTATAACGCAAAGAGAGCACGTCAATGACCAAACGATCCTTTGCCGCTTTGTGTGTTCTGACGGTTGCCGCCGTCGTCCTCGCCGTGTTCGCCACCTCCGGCCGTCCGCGGCTTGAAGCGAGCGACGCCCTCGGTGAACGTGTGTTCCCAAACCTGGTGAAGGACGCGGAGACCTTAAAGACCGTCGCCATTCGCCACGGCGGCGAGACCCTGTCCTTCGATTGGGACAGCAAGATGTGGCGCGTCCGCGAACGCGGCAACTATCCCGCGGACTCCGAGAAGCTCACCGCGCTCATCGTCAACCTCGCGCGCATGACCAAGGTCGAGGGCAAAACCAAGATGCCGGACCGCTATGCCCGCTTGGAGGTGGAAGATCCCACCGCCAAGGATTCAAAAAGCCGCCAAGTGGCGCTCATCGATGTCAACGGCAAGGACATCGCCAGCCTCGTCGTCGGTAAGCGTCAGGCCGCGCTCGGCAACACCGAGGGCGGCACCTACGTCCGCCTGGCCGGCGATCCGCAGGTGTGGCTGGTCACCGGCGAAATCGAGGCTGAAGCCGCCGCCGGCGCGTGGCTGCGCAAGGATATCATCGACGTCAAGGAACCCAGCATCGCGCGGGTCACGGTCACCCATCCCAACGGTGAAAAGATCGTCATCAGCCGCGCGCCGGGCGCGCAGAATTTCAGCATCGAAAACCTGCCCAAAGGCGCGCAGCCCGCCAGCTTTTATATCGCCGACGAGTACGGTCGCCTGCTGACCTCCATGATCCTGGAGGACGTCGCGCCCGCCGCCAGCAAGGCTTTCCCCAAAGACAAGACCATCTCGGCGGTGATCGACGGCGGCGATGGTTTCCAGATTGCGGTTGAGACGGCCGAGATCGACGGCCAGACCTGGGTCAAAATCAAGGGCACACCGCCGCCCGCAGACAAACCCGATGCCGAAGCCGCGAAGGCGGTCGATATGCGGACCAATTGGGGCAAGGTCATCGGCGACATGAACGCGCGCGCCGAAGGTTGGGTCTATCAGGTGCCGGCTTTCCAGATGGCGCCGCTCAAGCGCCGTATGACGGACTTACTCAAGAAACCCGACGCTAAAGCGACGGCTCCAGCACCTGCCGGTTGAAAGAGTTCCGGCCATTCTCCTATCTGGTTTTTTGAATGTAACTGGGTCAACATCCGCCCCGGGTAGGGGTGGGGTTTATCCAAGATGAGCAAATTCGTTCTGCTGCAGGCGTTCTACGCCATCACCGGCATCGCGTTTTTCGTGCGTGATCTTTACGCGAAAGTGCCCATGGGCAAGGGCATGGTGAACGCGTTTATCTGGCCCTATGCGCAGTGGCCGTTCATCAAGTCGCAGCTGCTGGTCATGCTTGAGCCGGTGATGAAACTCATCAATTAGCTTTTCAACGCTTTCCATCCGGATGGGTTTCGCGCCAGCGGAGGTAGGCCGCGCGCATGCGTTCGCGCCGCAAGCGGCAGCCTTCGCAGGGTAGGATCAGCGCCAGCCCGATAATCAGCACAACGCCTATGGCCGATGCGACCAGCAGCGCGATCATGGACCGGTGGCCGGCGCTTCCGCCGCCATCGCTTTGCGACGTTCGGCCTCGGCGCGCACCGCGACCATGATTTTCTCGATGTTCGCGTCGGAAATATCGTCCTGCAGATTGAAATAGTCCGCGCCTTGGATTTTCAAGTTCGGCCCGTTGGCGCAATTGTTCATGCAGGGTCCGCGCGTCACGCTGGCGGGAATCTGCTCGGCCTGGATCATGCGTTCCAGCACGTCGGCCAAGCCGCGGCTGCCGCGCGACGCACAGGACGGCAGGCGGTCCGTGTTGAGGCGTTTATTGATGCAAATCCGCACGATGAAGAGCGGCGTTTGCGGGGGAATCCATTCACCTTCCATGGCGGAGACTGTAGCCGTTCATTCCAGAGCCGCGCCAGCCAGAATGATCCGGGTGGTTTCGCTCCATAGCTTATAAGCGGGCAGGTCGACGAGGGGCACCCAGCGGGCGTCGGTGGCGTCGTCGCCGGGGCGAAGCTCGCCGCCCGTCCAGTCGGCGCGGTAATCCACCAGGGTCAGGTGGCGCTCCAGCGCGCCGCCCGCGTCGCGCATAAGGCCATCCACCACATCGATCAGTTTGAGGCCCGCGATCGTCACGCCGGTCTCTTCCATGATTTCCCGGTGCGCGGCCTCGTGTAGGGTTTCGCCCCATTCCTGCTTGCCGCCGGGAATGCTCCAGTCACCCTGGCGCGGCGGACGGCCGCGGCGGATCAGCAGCACTTCATGCCCCGCGGCGCCCGGCCGCAAGACAACGACGCCCACGCCCACGATGGGCTTTTGAGATGCGGGCAGGGATGCGTCGTTCATAGGGGCGGTAATAAGGATGAAATTGAGGGGTGAATTTGCAATGATGATGGCATGTCTGATCCCGCGTCGCCACCGCCACCGCCGCAGCCGATAACCATGCCATGGCGCCAATCCCTGGCGGCGCGCTTGCGCAACTATTTCCTGGCCGGCCTGCTGGTGACCGCGCCCATCAGCATCACGCTCTACTTCGCCTGGCTGGTGGTGGATTACATCGACAGCGCCGTCACCGGCCTGATCCCGGCCCACTATAATCCCAATACCTACCTGCCGTTCGCCATTCCCGGCTTGGGCCTTCTTATTCTCGCCGTCGTGCTGACCGTGGTCGGCTTCCTCACCGCGAACTTCCTCGGGCGCATGATGGTGCGCCTGGGCGAGCGCATCGTCGCGCGCCTGCCGGTGATCCGCAGTTTCTACGGCGCGGTGAAGCAGATTTTCGAAACCGTGTTCTCGAAGCACACCCAGTCGTTCCGCGAAGTGGTGCTGGTGGAATTTCCGCGCAAGGACATGTGGGCGCTTGGCCTCGTGATCGGCAAATCCGCGGCCGAGATTCAAATCACCCAGAAAGCGACTGTGCCGCCGGAAGAACTTTACAGCGTGTTCATCCCCACCATGTCCTTCACCTCGGGTTATCTGGTGTTCCTGCCGCGCAAGGACATGCGCACCGTTGAGATGACGGTGGAGGAGTGCCTGAAGATGATCGTTTCGGGCGGCATTGTCATGCCCACTACTAAACCCGAGGCTGTTACAGACATCCACTGACGCATCGGTCCGTTTTACGCATTCTGCGCCGCCTGGGGGGCGGCAAGCCGCCGTTTAGCAGGCGAGATTATTTCAGTCTCTACGCATACGGCGGATTTTGTAACCCGCATCCTTTTGAGTCGTCGGGACTCATACCCACCAGTATAATGCCCGGCCTTCAGGGAGTTTTGCGATGCGCTTTCACGCTGTTTCCGCTTTTGCCGCTGCGATGATGTTCACCGGCGCCGTTCAGGCGTCCGAGACGCGCGGCTTTGTCGTCAATTGGTTTTATCCGGCCATGTATTCCACCACGGACGACTGCGCCGGCGGCAACAACCCGTCCGCCGAAAAGCTGTTTGCGCGCATCCTGAAGGAACAGAACACCCCGCCGGAGGAAATCGAGAAATTGATGCAGGATTTCCCGTTCACCTTCTCGGGCAAGTACAGCAATCGCGGCGTCATCGACGGCAAGCCCGTCAACGCCTACCTGAACCCGACGTCGGTGCCCGATCCTCAGATCAAGACCTCCACCGGCAAGATCGGCTATGGCTTCAATCTGGACGGCAAAACCGGCCCGCGGGATTTCACCGACCCGGAGACGAAAGAGAAGGGCGTCGATAACATCGCGGCCCGCGCCATGGGCTGCTACTCGACGCTGCGCGGCGACCCCAAGAACCGCCAGATCCACCTGTCGTCGCGCTGGGAAGAAACCCGCGGCCAGATGCAGGCGTGGCTGATCGAGATCGGCGGCATCGACGACTACAAGAACGACGACGACATTACGGTGACGTTCTTCCGCGCCAAGGAAACCGCCTACCGCGACAACAATACCGACAGTCTCGCCGACATGACCTTCCGCGCCGACCACAACGAGCGGTCCTGGAACGTCGCGCACGGGCGCATCAAAGACGGTCTGATCATCACGGACTCCGCCGATATCCGCATGATCGGCGACCCGTTCCACATGCCGAAGGTGACCTTCGACAGGGCGCGCATGCGTTTTGCGTTCCAGCCCAACGGCGAACTGCGGGGCGTGATCGGGGGCTATATGCCGTTCACCGATATTTATCTGACCCTGGCGCTGACGGGCACGCTGAGCGAGTCCATGCTGTCCATCGACCTGCCGGGATTCTATTACGCCCTGCGCAACATGGCGGACGCCAACCCGGACCCCAAGACCGGCATGAACATGAGCATCTCGACGACCTTCACCGTCGAGGCCGTGCCGGCCTATATCGTGCATCCGGAAGAGTCGCGCGTGAGTCAGAGTGGTCACTAGACCAAAGCCCCTGCCCCTGGTGGGGAGGCGCGACGTGTACGTCGCGGGAGTGGGGGCGGTTTCCACAATACCCCCACCCGGCTCGCTATCGCTCGCCGAC
>JAIEMI010000202.1 GCA_019752235.1 Rhodospirillaceae bacterium | reverse complement strand
CTGAACGATCTTGGTGAAATTGCCGGTGGCGTTGTCGGGCGGCAGCAGCGCGAATTCCTGGCCGCTGGCGGGCGACAGGCTTTCGACATGGCCGGCGATCTTCACGCCCGGGAAAGTATCGACTTCCACTTCAACGCGTTGGCCAGGCTGCACGTTGGTAAGCTGCGTTTCCTTGTAATTCGCCGTCACGTAGACCGCATGCAACGGCACGATCTGCATCAACTGCGTGCCGGCCTGAACGTAAGACCCCACACGCAATGCACGGGCGCCGACGGTGCCGTCGACGGCGGCGACGATATTCGTGTAACCGAGGTTGAGTTCGGCCTGCTGCTGCAGGGCGCGGTCGTGGTCCAGCTCGGCTTCCGCGCGGATCAACTGCGCCTTCAGCACGTCGCTTTGCTTCAGGGCCCCGGCGAGCACAGCCTGGTCGCGCTGCACGGCGGCGGTGGCCTGGGCGATGGCGGCCTGGGATTGCTGGACCTTTTGCACCGTGCCATACCCGGTTTTCACCAGATCGGCATAGCGCTGAAAATCCTGCTGCGCAAAAACTTGATTGGCCTGATCGATGCTGATGTTCGAACGCGCCGCGGCGATGGCCTGCTGCTGCTGTTCGATCTGGGCCTTCAAGTTGGCGACGTCGGCGGCAGCGGCGGCGACATTGGCTTTTGCTTGCAAGAGCGCGGTCTGGAAATCGCTGTCATCGATGCGCGCAAGAACGTCGCCGGTTTTGACGGTCTGGTTGTCGGCCACCAGCACGTCCTTGATGTAGCCCGACACCTTGGGTGCGACCGCGGTGGAGTCCGCCGCGACATAGGCATCGTCGGTGGAGATTTCGAAGCGGCCACTGGTCCAGTAGTCGGCGGCGAAACCAATGACGCCGATGAGGGCCGTGGACGCCAACAGCGCCAGGGCGGTTTTGCGCCCTCGGTGCGGCTGGGCGGGCACGGCCTGACTCAGGGGCGGGATGACGACCGTCTGTGCGGTGACGTCGGTTTCGGCTTTTGTAACAACACCCATGATCTTTACTCCTGAATTCGGCCTTTTGAATGCGTGGGGAGGAGTCGGGCTTGACCGCCGCCGCCTCGCCGCCATATAGAAACCATACAGTTCCTTTTTTAATGGAACCATATAGTTTCTTTTCATGGCAGCCCACAAGGTTTTGCATGGAAGACGTCCGTTCCCCCTCAGGAGATCGCCCGGCAGACCTGTCGGCCGGCGAAGCCCGTAAGCGTGGCCGCCCGCCCCGGGGCACGGAAGAACAGCGCCGCGGCCAACTGCTGAAGGCAGCGGAAACTCTGTTTTTAGATCAAGGGTTTGGGGCCGCCAGCATGGATGCCGTGGCGAAGCTGGCCGGGGTCTCAAAAAAGACCATCTACGCCTTCTTCCCCACCAAGGAAGACCTGTTTGAAGAAGTCATGAAAGCCCATGTGGGGGCCGAGGGGCGCCCGGTGCCCGCGCCCCATGTGGCCGACCTCCCGGCCCTGGAGCGGGCCCTGGCCGACTACCTCAGCGGCCTCGCGCAGTTCATCCTGGGCTGCTTTGCCGTCCGCCTGTTCCGGGTAACGATCGCCGAAGCCGAACGATTCCCCAAGATCGCTGAAACCTTCTATCGCCAGGGGGCCCTGCGCAGCGTCCATGAGTTGGAGGACTGGCTGGCGGCCCAAGTGAAGAAAGGGCTTTTGAAGCTGGACGATCCGCATGAAGGCGCGGTGATGCTGACCAGCACGATCATTCTGCAGCCCTTGCGGGCGGCGGCCCTGCGGGTCGCGGAACTGCCGTCGCCTGAGGTCATGGAAGCGCGCGCGGCATCGGTCGCGAAGATGTTTGTGCGCGGGGCCGCAGGAAATTAGTACCTGGTACCAATTTATGCCGCTCGCGTCAGCGCGCCTGATTCCGCAGGACCGTCCAAATGCCGTCGACGGCGGCGACATTGGCGCCGTTGACCGACAGAAAACCATGCATGAACACCATGCGCCCGGTCTGGCGCGTGATGGTGCCGCGGCATTCGACAAATTCGCCGACCTGCGCGGCGCGCAGAAAATGGGTGTTCAATTGAATGGTGGCGCACAGCTTGCGCTCGACGGCATCCAACATCAGTTCGCCCAAAGAATGATCGGCAAAGGTCATCAGCATGCCGCCGTGGACCACGCCGCGATCATTGGCGTGACGGGCGTCGGCCAGAAAGCCGAAAATCCGCGCGCCGTTTTCCAGTTTCTCCCAGATCGGACCGTTGGTGTCGGGAAAATCCTTCCGGCGCTTGGCTTCCCAACCGGCGGATGCGGGATCGAAGGGCATGAGGGAGCTTTCGGAGTGATGGGGTAACGGCGGGCGTCTCGCCCCCTTCTTTATTTAAGGTTGCGGGGCTCGCCAGCGCCAGTTTTTGTAAGCTCGCTACGCTCGCTAACAAAAACTAGGCGTGGTGGTCACTGCAGGGATCGAACCTGCGACCTTTCCCATGTCAAGGGAACATTCTACCGCTGAACTAAGTGACCTGACCCATGCGAACCCGGGAGCCGTGGAACGTGCGGCGACCGGCTGTAAGGACGGTTGTTTATCCACTTGCCCCCCGGTTGGCAAGGGTTCCCGAGATCCCTGGGGAAGTCCCCGCCCCGGCAATATTTTCCGTCCGGCGCGTCATGGCCGGGCCAGCCCACTTGCGACCGCCGCACGGGGCTTTACAATCGCGCCCACCATGGTCTCCGGCCCCATTCCGAGCGCGAACCCCGCCAATCCGGCCTCGCCCATAGAGGTGCTGGATCCCGCGCGCCTGTCGTCGCCGCTGGTGTTCGCCTCGCCTCATTCGGGCGCCTATTACCCGCCGGATTTTGTCGCGGCGTCGGCCCTGGAACTGGCGGCCTTGCGCAAATCCGAGGACTGCTATGTCGACGAACTTTTCGCCGATACGCCGGCGCTGGGCGCGCCACTGCTGCGGGCGCTTTATCCGCGCGCCTTTCTGGACGTCAACCGCGAGAGCCACGAGCTGGACCCCGATATGTTCGACCAGCCGCTGCCGGCTTTCGTGAACACCACGTCCGCGCGGGTCGCGGCGGGCTTGGGCACCATCGCGCGGATCGTCGCCAGCCGCCGCGAAATCTACCGGCACAAGCTGAGTTTCAACGAAGCCGAGCGGCGCATCGCGGGCGTTTATAAACCCTATCACCGGGCGCTGCGCGATCTCGTCAACCGCGCGCGCAACCGCTTCGGCTTTTGTGTGCTGATCGACTGCCATTCGATGCCCTCCACCGGACTGCCGCTCGACAGCGACAGCGGCGCACACGGCGTTGACGTCGTGCTCGGCGATCGCGGCGGGATGTCTTGCGCCGCCGCCGTGACCGACACCTTGGACTCCATCCTGAGCGAATTGGGATATCGCGTGACGCGCAATAACCCTTACGCCGGAGGCTTCACGACGCAGCACTACGGCGATCCGGGCAACGGCATCCACGCCATTCAAATCGAAATCAACCGCACTATTTATATGGATGAGATGACCCTGCAGCGCCGCAAGGGCTTCGGCAAGCTGAAGGCCGACCTGAACACCATGATTCGCGGCGTGAGCGCCTTTGCCGCCACGCAGCACCATCAGCTTCAATACCAGCGGCTCAGCGCCGAGTAACAGCCCGCAAACCAGACACGCGTCACGCGCCGAAGTTGAATTTTGGTTGTGATTTCAGCGCGCTGAAATATAGTCATCCGATATGCTTTTTAGAGACAAAATCCCCGCATGACCGAGATCGGCACCATCACGCTCTACCGCGAAAAGTCGGTGGTTCATCGCGTCGAAGAGTTGAACGATGACGACGGCGGCGCGACACCGCCGGCCCTGATTCTGCGCTCCAACCGCGTCATGATCCCCATCAAAACCAAAATGGCGACCGTACCGGTGGTTGTGCGCGGCCAGAATATTCCCGGCACCATGCGCATGGCCGCGGTCGTGGTGGACGAAATCCGCCGCGATGCGAACGCGTTGACGGATCCGGACGCCACGGATTGGGAGAGTTTGTGGCGGCGCAGGATCTCGAAATACGAAAGCGACTACATGCGCCAGGCCTGGGTGTCGGTGCACTTCAACGGCGAAACGGTGTTCATGGGCGGCGAAGGCCGCGACGGCATCGCCGAAGTCGAAGCGATCGCGCTGGGCCAGGAAGTCACCGAAGCCATGGTCAACGAAGCCGCCGGCAATGTGCTGGGCGCGCTGGAAGACCTGATGGTGGAACACGACAGCCAGACCGCCATCGTGTTCACGCCGGGGCCGCAGCACCACCGCGCCGCCATTCTGGAGCGCCGCGACCGCAAGACCGGCGCTTTCTCGATTTCAGTGCATCATCCGACGCCGCAGAAACCCGTGCGGCTGTCGCACTTCATCGGCTTCTGCGCCGACGTCGCCGAAGCCCTGACGCATAAAGCGTTCCTCGACCGCGTGCAGGAACTGATCGCCGAAAACGCCCTGGCCAGCACCAACATCACGCCGGCGCTGACCCAGGCCACGCGCAACCGCCGCCGCGATTTGACGGACGCCATCGGAAATTTCGAAGAAGCGAATAAAGTGAGTTACCGCCCCGAGCGCCCGGCCTTCGCCTAGGCTTCATGCGCAGCCGCGCGCCGTTATTTCGCGATACCCTTGAGTATCAATAGCGCCAGCAGAATGAATACCGCGACCGCCTGTGTGGCGACGCGCAGACGCATCAGCTTGTTCGCGTATTTGCGATTGAATTCTCCGCCCGCGATGAACCCGATCACACCGGTGGCCAGCACCGCGAAAACGGCGATCATGGCCACGGCCAGTAAGATCTGCAGGACGGTTTCCATACTTTTTCTCCGGGATAACGAGGCAATCATACCCCGTTCTGGCTGCTAGTCTCTACGCCGCTCGCTCCTGCCGTGCAACAGCAGGACTATAACCCAGGCTTTTAACGAAACACCGCTCCATAAAGGCGCCGGACTTATGCTAAGACTCCCGCGGGGATTTCGTGGGCATCGGGGGCAATCGATGTTGGGGCGCATACTCGTCGTCGACGACAATATCATGGTGCGGGAATCCTATACGGAGCTTCTGCGCCACCGCGGCTATGAGGTCGTGCAAGCCGGTGACGGCGAGCAGGCCCTCAGCGTGCTGCAGGACGAAACCGTCGATCTCGCCATTGTCGATGTGATGATGCCGGTGATGGGCGGGCTGGAATTCCGCCAGCGCCTGCTGGATCTCGCGCCGGACGTGGCGACGATTCTGGTCACGGGCCAGCCCGACAAGCTGGAAGTCCTGATGGAGGACGACGACGAATTCCAGGCGGGTCTGGTCAGCGTGCTTTATAAGCCGGTGCATCCGGTGAAACTGCTGGCCGAAGTCGACAAAAGGCTGACGTAGCCGCCCGTTAAACCGAGAAGCTTTCGCCGCAGCCGCAGCGGCCCTTTTCGTTCGGGTTTTCGAACACGAACCCGCTTTCCATTTTGCTTTCGCGGTAATCCATCACGCTGCCGAGCAGGAACATGACAGCCTTGGGATCGATGAAGACCTTGGCGCCGTTGTGCTCGACCACGTCCTCGAACTTGCGCAGTTCCTCGGCGTATTCGACGACGTAGGAGTTGCCCGAGCAGCCCTTGGCGGCGACGCTGACGCGCACGCCGACCACCGGCTTCGTCGCCTTGGCGATGACGTCGGTGATGCGCTTGGCCGCCGCGTCCGTCAGACGGATCGCCGCGGGCGGCGGCGCGCGGCGCGCGGCGGTGTTGCTGTCGGTGCTTGCGGTGCTCATCTGCCTAACCTTTGCATCTATATAAGGCGCAATCGTTAAATTTCACGCCTTAAAACATAGGCCTTTAGAACATATCGAGGGCGACTTTGGCGACTTCGGACATGTTGGCCGGGGTCCAGGGCGGATCCCAGGTGATCGCCACGTCCACCTCGCCGACGCCGTCGACACGGGCCACGGCCTCGGCCACTTCGCGCGGCATGGAGCCGGCGACGGGACAGGCGGGCGCGGTCAGCGTCATCTTGATGTCGACGTTGCCGGTGTCGGCGATCTTCAAATCATAGATCAGGCCAAGGTCGTAGATGTTCACCGGGATTTCCGGATCGAACACCGTCCGCAAGGCGTTGACCACGTCTTCCTCGCCGGCCACCGGCACGGACGGATCGCGCGGCGAGCCTGCGCGAACGCTATCGCCTTCCTTCGGCGGATCGCCGTCGCCGGCCGACATTTCATAGGGAGGCATCATCGTATCGCTCTCCGGTTTATCGTCATGCATCGTTCACCTGAACTCTGTCCGTTTTTCATTTCTCAGTCGTTGCCTGGGTCTTGCCGTCAAGGCACGACATCAGCGCATGCCAGGGCAAGGTCGCGCATTTGACCCGCACCGGGAACTGCCGCACGCCCGACAGCGCCGCCAGCTTGTCGATACTATCGCCCAAAGCCGCCGGAACCTTCGCTTTCACGTGTTCCGCCTCGATCTTGCCGGTGCAAAGATCATGCACGGCGTCGAACAATTGTTTCGCCGTGGCGGCGCTCTGGCCCGCCAGGGCTTCGCTCATCATGGAGGCCGAGGCAATGGAGATGGCGCAGCCTTTGCCCTCGAAGGCCACATCCTCCAACATGCCCGCTCGTGAGACGCGCGCGGTGACCGTGACGCGGTCGCCGCACATGGGGTTGTTGCCCTGGGCCTTGCAGGTGTGATGCTCGACGATGCGCAAATTGCGCGGGCTCTTGCCGTGATCGAGGATGATGTCCTGATACAGCGAGCGCAGATCGTCGGTCAGCGGCGCGGCGGCGCTCATAGCAGCACGTCCTGCGCCTTGCGCAAAGCCGCCACCAGGGCATCGACTTCGCCCATGGTGTTGTAAATGCCAAAGGACGCGCGGGTCGTGGCGGTGACGCCGAGGATTTCCATGAGCGGCTGGGCGCAGTGATGCCCGGCGCGCACGCAGACGCCGGAACGATCCAGCACCGTCGCCAAATCGTGCGGGTGCGCGCCGTCCATGACGAAAGACTGCACGGCTGCTTTGCCGGGCGCGGTGCCGATGAGACGCACACCCGGGATTTGCGCAAGGCTGGTCATGGCATAGCGCAGCAGCGCGTGTTCGTGGGCGGAGGCCGCCGCACGGTCGATGGAATTGAGGTAGTCGACAGCCGCGCCGAGACCGATGGCTTCGACGATGGGCGGCGTGCCGGCCTCGAATTTGGCCGGCGGCGGCGCCCAGGTGGTTTTGGCGAAGGTGACGATGTCGATCATGTCGCCGCCGCCCTGGTAAGGCGGCATGGCTTCCAGCAGTTCTTCGCGCGCCCACAAAATGCCGATGCCGGTGGGGCCGTAGAGCTTGTGGCCGGAGAAGACGTAGAAGTCGCAGCCGAGGGTTTGCACATCGACATGCTCATGGACGATGCCTTGGCAGCCGTCCAGCAACAGCTTCGCGCCGACGCTGTGCGCCAGATCGGCGATGGCCTGCACCGGCAGCACGGTTCCCAGCACGTTGGAAACGTGGGCGACGGCGATCAGCTTGGTCTTGGGGCCGACAACCTTGGCGAACGCCTCGATATCGATGCTGCCGTCGGGATTGACCGGCGCGATACGCAGTTCGCAGCCGGTGGCTTCGCGCAGCAACTGCCACGGCACGATGTTGGAATGATGCTCGACGGCGGTGAGCACAATCTCGTCGCCGGCCTTGAGGAACTTCCGGCCCCATGCGGCGGCCACGAGGTTGATGGCTTCCGTCGCGCCTTTGGTGAAGACGACTTCCTTCAGGTTCCTGGCGTTGATGAAGGCCCGCACCTTCTCGCGCGCGGATTCGTAATGCGCCGTGGAGGTTTCGCTGAGGTAATAAGCGCCGCGATGGACGTTGGCGTAATCGTGGCTGAGGGCGCGCGTCATGGTGTCGAGCACCAATTTCGGCTTCTGGGCCGATGCGGCGCTGTCAAGATAGACCAGCGGCTTGCCGTGAATTTCGCGCGCGAGGATCGGGAAGTCGGCGCGGATCTTGGCGACGTCGTAGGACAGCACTTTTGTATCGACTTTGTTCATCACGCCGCCCCGCGCGTCTTCAGCCACGTGCCGATGGCGTTGCCGAACAGGTCGCGCACGGGTTCAACGGAGATTTCGTTGACGGCGTCGGCCAGGAAACCTTCCACCAGCAGCGCCCGGGCGGTGTCGGGATCGATGCCGCGGGCTTCAAGATAGAACATATGATCGGGGTCGATCTCGCCCGTCGTGGCGCCGTGGGCGCATTGCACGTCGTCGGCGTAAATTTCCAGCTCGGGCTTGCAGTCGATCTGCGGGCCGCGCGACAGGAACAGCGCCTTGTGAAGCTGGCGCGCGTCGGTTTTCTGGGCATCGCGGGCGACGTGAATGCGGCCCTGATAGACGCCGCGGGATTGGCCGTCGACCACGCCCTTGAACACCTGAGACGATACGCAGTTGGGCACGGCGTGATCCATGACCGTGGTGAAATCGTGATGGGACTGGCCGCCCAACGCATAAGCGCCGTTGAGTTTTACGGTGGCGTTTTCGCCGGTAAGGACGACGCGGATTTCCTGGCGCGTCAGCGCGCCGCCAAGGCCGAGGTGGAAGGCCTCGAACGTGCCGCCCGCCGCCACGGTCACCAAGGACGTTGCAAGGTGGAAAGCCTCGCTGTCTTCGTCGACGCTGACGTAACGCCGCACGGAAGCGCCCTCGCCCACGGAAATGCTGGCCACGGGATTAGAAAAATAGGCCTGGCCGGGGAGCCCGACGTGAGATTCGACCAGAGTCACCGAGGCGCCGGTTTCGGCGGTGATCGTGATACGGGGATGCAACGCCGTGGGCTGCGCACCCGCCGCGCCGATGGAGACAATATGAATGATTTTTGCCGCCGCGCCGCTCACATGCACGGCGACGCTCTCGGGCGCATAGGCCGCATTCAACGCCACCAGCGACGAACCTTGTTTCGCCTGAACCCTAACTTGGGACAGCGCGATGCCTTTGCCGAGCGCCTTGTCCGACAGATCCTTGCGGTAGAGGCCGTTGACCAGAACAATGCGCGCGGCGCCCGGAACCGTGGGCACATTGCGCGGGATGGCGTCCACATCCACGTCGGCTGCCGCCGGCGCGAAGGGAATTTTCGCCAGCGGTCGCAGCGGCGTAAAGCGCCAGTCCTCAACCTTCGGCCCCGGCAGATTGCCGGACCACGGCGCCACGCCAAGCTGCTTGGCGTAGCTTGCACCGAAAGGATGATCGAGGATGAGGGACTTGGTCATGCCGCGAAATCTCTAGGCCGCCGCGTTGATGTATTTGGCGTAGCCTTCAGCTTCCAGCCGCAGGGCCAGATCCTTGCCGCCGCTTTCGACGATACGGCCATGGGCCATGACGTGCACGTGATCGGGAACGATGTAATCCAACAGGCGCTGATAGTGGGTGATGACCAGGAACGCGCGTTCCGGCGCGCGCAGGCTGTTCACGCCTTCGGACACCACGCGCAAAGCGTCGATGTCGAGGCCGGAATCGGTTTCATCGAGGATGGCGACACGCGGCTCCAGCATGGTCATCTGCAGCACTTCGGCGCGCTTCTTTTCGCCGCCGGAGAACCCGACGTTGAGCGCGCGCTTGATCATGTCGTAAGGCATGCCGAGTTTTTCGGTCTTGGCCTTGACCAGCTTCAGGAATTCCATGGCATCGATCTCGGGCTTGCCTTCATGGCGGCGCTTGGCGTTGAGCGCGGTCTTGAGGAAGGCCGAGGTGGTCACGCCGGGAATTTCGACGGGGTACTGGAACGCGAGGAAGATGCCGGCGCGGGCGCGTTCGTCGGCTTCCATGGCCAGCACGTCCTTGCCGTCCAAATACACTTCACCCTTGGTGACCTCATAGCCTTCGCGGCCGGCGATGACGTTGGAGAGCGTGCTTTTGCCGGTGCCATTAGGGCCCATGATGGCGTGCACTTCACCGGGTTCCAGCGTGAGGGTGATCCCTTTCAGGATTTCCTTGCCGGCGACGGAGGCGTGGAGGTTTTTGATTTCAAGCAGAGACATAACTTAAGTTCCTTAACCCACGCTGCCTTCGAGACTGATTCCGACCAGCTTCTGCGCTTCGACGGCGAATTCCATCGGTAAAGTTTGCAAAACTTCCTTGCAGAAACCGTTGACGATGAGCGACACCGCTTCTTCCTGCTTCATGCCGCGCTGCAGGCAATAGAACAGCTGATCGTCGCTGATCTTCGAGGTCGTGGCCTCGTGCTCCGTTTGCGCCGTCGGGTTGCGGCTTTCGATGTAGGGCACGGTGTGAGCGCCGCACTTGTCGCCGATGAGCAGGCTGTCGCACTGGGTATAGTTGCGCGCCTTGTCGGCCTTGGGGCCGATGCGCACAAGACCACGGTAGGTATTGTCGGCCCTGCCGGCGGAAATGCCCTTGGAGATGATCTTGGAGCGCGTGTTGGCGCCCAGGTGGATCATCTTGGTGCCGGTGTCGGCCTGCTGGCGGTTGTTGGTGATGGCGACGGAATAGAATTCGCCCACCGAGTTGTCGCCCTGCAGGATGCAGCTGGGGTATTTCCAGGTGATGGCGGAGCCGGTTTCGACCTGGGTCCACATGACTTTGGAATTCTTGCCGCGGCAAGCAGCGCGCTTGGTGACGAAATTGTAGATGCCGCCCTTGCCGTCGGCATCGCCCGGATACCAGTTCTGCACCGTCGAATATTTGATTTCGGCGTTGTCCAGCGCGATCAGTTCTACAACG
>JAIEMI010000272.1 GCA_019752235.1 Rhodospirillaceae bacterium | reverse complement strand
CGCCAGCGCTTAGCATTGGCGGCGGCATCGCCTTTCAAAGCCGCGGCATCGCCCAGCAGCGCGAGACGCACGTTCCATCCCGCGTCCGCCAGCAGCCGCGCGACGACAAAACCATCGCCGCCGTTGTAACCGGGACCGCACAGCACCGCGACCGGTTGACGCGGCCAGCGCGCCTGCACGACGCGGGCGATGGCGGCGCCCGCGGCCTCCATGAGACCGATGCTCGCAATGCCCATGGCTTCGGCGGCCTTGTCGGCGGCGTACATCTCGCCGACGGAGAGAATTGCGAGCGATGGTGGACTGGCAAAATTCATGCCGCGACTATACCTTGGCTCCCATGAAAGTCATCGTTTTGGGCGCGGGTGTCGTTGGGACGACCACCGCGTATTTTCTGGCGGAAGACGGGCACGAGGTGACGGTGCTCGACCGTCAGTCCGCGCCCGGCCTGGAGACCAGCTTCGCCAACGGCGCGCAAATCTCGGCCTGCCATGCCAAGCCCTGGGCCGCGCCCAATGTACCGATGCAGGCGCTTTTGTGGATGTTCAAGCCGGATGCGCCGCTGCTGTTCCGTCCCTGGCGCTGGGATCCGCCGTTGTGGAGCTGGGGGTTCAAGTTCCTGCGCAACTGCACCACGGCGCGGCTGCATACCAATATGGACCGCACGCTGCGCGTCGCCTTGTACAGCCGCGCGGTATTGAAGGCGCTGCGCCAGAAGACCAACATTCAATACGACCAGCTGACGCGCGGCATCCTGCATATCTACCGCAGCGCCGCCGAATTCGCCGAGGGCCGCGAAACCGGCGCGCATCTGGCGAAGCTGGGCCTGCCGCAAGATGTGATGACGCCGGAAGAGTGTGTGAAGGCCGAGCCGGCCCTCGCCCATGCCGCCAAAACCGATCTTGCCGGCGGGCTGATGAGCCCGGAGGACGAAAGCGGCGACGCCCAACGCTTTACGGCGGAGTTGGCGAAGCTGGCCATGGCGCGCGGCGTTGCGTTTCAGGGCGGCGTGACAATCCAGCGCATTGAGGCCGCGCGCGGCGAGATTGCGCGCGTGATCACCGACACGGGCGCCTTCGAAGCCGACGCCTATGTGCTGGCCATGGGCAGCTATAGCCCGCACCTTGCCCGCGACCTTGGGCTGGCGCTGCCGATCTATCCGGCCAAGGGCTATTCCATCACGATCGACATCGAAAACCCGGCGGAAGCGCCGACCGTGAGCCTGACCGACGAGACGCGCTACATGGTGTTCTCGCGCCTTGGAAATAAAATGCGCGTCGCGGGCACGGCGGAGCTGGCGGGCTGGAACACCGCGCTCGATCCGCGCCGCGTGGAACCGCTGGTGCGCAACGCCAGGAGCCTGTTCCCCCATGCGTCATCGTATGCGCAACTGAATGCGTGGAGCGGATTGCGGCCGACGACGCCGGACTCCGTGCCGATCCTGGGCGGCACACGCTACGGCAACCTGTTCCTCAATACAGGCCACGGCACCTTGGGATGGACCATGGCCTGCGGCTCGGCGCGTATCATCGCCGACCTGATCGCGGGACGCACGCCGGAGATCGATTTGGAAGGTCTGGGTCTCGACCGGTTTGGCGCGGACGAACCGCGTTAGGGCGTGCATGGCTTTCGCCGTCCCCCGCGTCCTACGCGCCCGGACCATTTCAGACCCGCCGCGGCAGACCCATCATCCGGAAGGTGATCGCATCCATCCAACGGTCGGGAAGGTTGCGCTTGAGGAATGCGAGAACCTTCGCGTCCGTCCCGATCAGGTAACGGGCTCGGGGACGCGGCGACGCCACCGCCCGGAGGATCGTCAGCGAGGCCTTCGCCGGAGACGTTGAAAGTCCACGGGCGGACGCGACCGTCTTCGCGAACGCCCGGAGAGCGTCGGCATAAACGGGCTGAAGACTTTTCGGCATCGCCGCCGCGAGCGCGTTGAGCTGGGCGGGGGAGCGGTTAAGCATCGGCGTGGATATCGCTCCGGGCGCCACGGCGGAGACATGAACGCCAAAGGGGGCG
The DNA here is from genome assembly GCA_019752235.1 of Rhodospirillaceae bacterium. Classification (GTDB taxonomy): domain Bacteria; phylum Pseudomonadota; class Alphaproteobacteria; order Rhodospirillales; family Rhodospirillaceae; genus SHVO01. Next base: position 8,693 of record JAIEMI010000272.1, on the reverse strand, counting down.
AACTCTATGCGCATTGAATCGCTCACCGCCTCGAACGCAGCCTTCGCCGCCTGATAGGCGGCAATCATCGGACCCGGCGATATTCCGCCGATTGACGTGACGTTGATCACGCGCCCGCGCGAGCTGCGAAGGTGCGGCAGGAGCCGCTGGGTCAGGGCAACCGGACCGAAGAACAGCACGTCGAACTGGGACCGCCACTCCGTCAGCGGCATGGTCTCGATCGGCCCGGCGAACTGCGCGCCCGCATTGTGGACAACGGCATGGAGCCTGCCTCCGGCCGTGATTTTGGCGTCGATAATGTCCACGGCCGCCGCGATCTGACCCGCATCCGTCACATCCAGAATGATCGGCTCGACAAATCCCGCGATCCCGCGTGTCTCCGCCTCAACCCGGAGCGAGTCCATATCCGCCTGCTTTCGCACCGCGGCCAAAACCCGGTACCCGTTTTCCGCCAGCGTAAAAGCCGCCGCGCGGCCGAGTCCCGTCGCGGTACCTGTGACCAGAACCCAGTCGGCCGAGTTTGTTGACGTCACGAAGGGGGAACTCCTTGAGTGTGCGCGCGATGCACGTTTAAACGCCGATCAGGTCTGCGCCTCCCCTGCCGCCACAATAACGCGGAAGAATTACCGCAGTTCCAGCGGCGGCGGCGCGTTGCCGTAGCCGCAATCGCATTCGTCGGACGGCTTGGAAAGACGCGCCACCAGCGGCGAACCTTTCACCAGCGGATCGCTTGGCTCCCAACGGAACTCGGCTTCGCACTTGCCGCAGACTTGTTTTGGCGGGAGCTGCGGCGTAAAGCCGGAGTTGGTTTTAGACGGCGGCATAGGCGGGCCTCGCGGTAAGCTCGAACTTTGCTTATCTTACACTAAATCAACTGAAATGGCGCGATCATGTTGGGCTTCTTCGACTTCCTGGGTTTCAGCAGCAAGCGGCGCACGGCGCTGCAGCTCTTCGACCGGATGCTGGCCAACCTGGAGGTCAACCCGGCCTATATCGACGACGGCATGCGCTTTGCCATTTACAAATGGGCGCAGGTTCTCGAACGGCACACCGGAAGGCCCGACGCCATGGACCAGATCATGCCGGAAGCCGCCGCGCTGATCTCATTCTGCGTGCTGGGCGCGGAAGAAACCGAGGCGTTGTGGGGCGCGGAGGTGCGCCAAGCGCGTGAGGCGCGCTTCACGGCGGCGCTTCGGGATGAAAACGATGACGGCTTCGACGCGCGGCTGATCAAACTCGCGTTGGCGAAAGGCATCGCCGCGCCGGACATCAACGCGCGTGTGGAATTGGATCAAGGAAGCTAGACGGCCTTGCGTTCCACCAGCTTGGCGCGCTCGCCGAAGGCCAGCGCCATGCACTCGACGCCCATCTCGCCTTTTTGCCCGGGCTTGGGCAGCCCCATCACCACCGACGGCGTCTGCGCGTAAAGCCTGAAGACGATCTGCGGCAGCCACACGGCCTGGCTGGGAGCACTGGCGCCGACCTTTTCATAAGCCGTACGGGTTTTGAAAAATTGCGCGGCGCCGCCGCCGTTCCGCGGTTTGCCGACAATCATCGCCAAGGGATAGCCGGGGTGTTCGAGATACTCGCGCGCGTCGCGAATGACGATGCCGCCGCTTTCGCCCGTGCCTTTGCGCTCGATGACGATGACACGCGGCATTTTGCCCGCCTCGGCCTCGGCCGCGAATTTTTCGCGGGCCGCGGCGGCGGCGATCCAGCGCACGTTATCGCGGTAATACCCTTTGGCGTCGGGCTTACTGAAGTAACGCCAGAGAAAGTCGTAGGCCAGTTCGCGGCGTGCTTCGGCGTCGGTGAGGTCGGCGGAGGCGTACTTCACCGCGGGCAGCATGAAGTGATCGGCGGCGTAGTCGAAATCATCAATGGAGAGATAGGTGAAGCCGAAGCCTTCACCGTCCAAGACCTCCATCAAAATGAGGTCGGGATGTTTCCGCGCGCCCTTTGCCACGTCATGCCCTCCAATTGAAGCCAAAAGACTATACTAATCAAATACTTGGGTCAAACTTTGCGTTTTGGCCGCGCGCGGTTACGCAACCAGGTGGCTGTATGTGCGTTTGTTATGCAAGAGATCACACAACATCTGGTAGTTGCAAATGACGAGTCCTGCAATATCCCTCAAGCCGACCGTGGAGCCCAAGAAGGCTGTCGCGCGCTTCTTGAAGGATATGGCTGCGGTCGCCAAGCGCTCCTTTCCCGCCTGGCAGAAGACCCTGACCGCCGGGATCGAAGACTGCCCGCTCAATTACGACCAGCGCCGCGGCATTTTCGAAATTCATCCGCTGGACGATTACTACTTCGCCGGCGTGGTGGCCCTGGAGGCCGCCAAGATCCGCGCGCTGTTCGCGCCGGACGAAGCCAGCGAACTTTTAAGCCAACTGGCCGAGCAGATCGACACCGCGGCGGAACGCACCGACCGCACCGTGTCGGACTTCGCCTTCTTCATCATCAGCCGCATCGAACTGGTGGGCGGCATCGACAAATCCAAGATGCCCTACGACCAAGTGGTGAAAGTGATCCTACAGCGCTTGGGCGTCGACAAAATCGAAGCGACACAGCACCTGATGACCCAAACCCTCTACCGCCACACCCTGGGCGAACCCCTGGCGCTGGGCGTGCCGCAGTGGTGGAAAGCCTTCCGCGCCAAATACAGCCTCGACGGCGATATTGCACACGCGCCGAAGGAAATCCGGATCGAGTCCGCGAAACCGGCCAAGCCGTCGCCGCCGCCGAAGATCCCGCGCCGCGCCGTCGCTTTCAATTGATCAGGTGCGTTTATAGAATTCGCGCGTGGCGGCGGTGAAGGTTTCCATATCCTCCATGCGGCCCATGCTGACGCGGCACCAGCTGTCGTAGGGCTCGAAGGTCGGGTTCACGAGGATATTCTTCTCGCGCAGATAGGTTCCGAACTCGGCGCCCGAACGGCCGGTGTCGAACATCACGAAATTCGCCTGACTGGGCGCGTACCTCAACTTCATCTTGTCGAAGAACGCACAGGTATAAGCGACGGCGCCGCGCACCATCTTACGGCTATAGGTGAGAAATTCGGTATCCTGATAGCTGGCGATGGCGGCTTTCAGGCCCATGCGGTTGGGAATGGAGACACGTAACTCCTCCAGACGGCGGATGATGTCGGGCCGCGCCAAGCCGTAACCGATGCGCAAACCGGCGAGACCGTGGATTTTCGAGAAGGTGCGCGCGATCAGCACATTGCGGCCCAGCTTCACCTGATCGGTCATGGCCATCCGTTCGGGATCGTCGACGACGTCGATGTAGGCCTCGTCCACCAAGACCAAACTGCGCTGCGACACGGCTTCGATAAAGGCGCGCAGATGATCGGGGTCGACCACCCGGCCCGTCGGGTTGTTAGGATTGCAGATGTAGACCACGCCCGTGCGGTCCGTGACTTTGGAATCCATGGCCGGGAGGTCGAGCTGCATCTCGTCGTTAAGGTCGACCCAGCGGATCTGGCCGCCGCGCCGCGAGGCATATTGCGGCAACGCGGTGAAGGTCGGCATGCCCGCCACCACGTCCCGGCCGTCGCCGCCGAAGATCATCCCCGCGATCTTGAGAATTTCAGTGGAGCCCTCGCAGATGAAGACGTTCTCAGGCTTCAAACCTTCCCGCGCGGCGATGAGACGGCGCAGTTGCGACGCGCCTTCGTGGTCGTACATCCAGCCGTCACCGAGCGCGCCCTGCATGGCCTGTTTGGCGCGGTCGGAGGGGCCGTAGGGATTTTCGTTCAGATAGAGTCTGATGGGCGCCAGCGCCGTGGCGGCGGCAGTTGGCTGCGCCATCGCGCCCAGCGCCAGTGCTCCGGCGGAACCCTGCATGATACGGCGGCGTGAGAGAGAAACGCGCATGCTGTCACCTTCAACTAAGCAATGAGCTCGATTTCGACAAACGTATCGGCGCCTTCCGGGCGGCAAAAGGCGCGCGGCGGCGACGCGCCCTCGCGCGACGTGGCGACCACCACCCACAACGCCTCGGGATCATAAGCCATGGCCAGATCGTGCCGCGACGGCGCGGCGCTGCCGTCGGGATGGGAGTGATAGTGCCCGACAACGCGGCGCGACTTACCGTTTTCAAGTGGGCCGCGTGTGGCGCGCAGCAGGTTGAACTGCTCCTGCGGATCGATGGCGAAGGCGCGGCGCGGATCGTCCGCGGTGTTGGCCGTGGGCACCACTTCGGTGACCGTGACGACCTCGTCGCCCTCGCCCACCAGCAATCCGCAACATTCGTTGGGGTAGGCCGCCGCCGCCGCGTCCTGAATCGCCGCCCGATGGCGCGGCGAGAGCTGCAGTTGGGGTTTCAGTCCGTGCTTCATCGTGTGATAACCGTAGGCGGACGAGGCATGTGACGCAATGATGGCAGACGATACAGGCAATAAAACGGCGGCGCCAAAGGTGAAAAGCGTATTGGTTCCCGATACGGGCGCCGGCGCGCGCCTGGACAAGTGGCTGGCGGAGAACGTCCGCGACATCTCGCGCTCGCGGCTGAAAGCGCTGATCGAGGACGGCGCGGTTACGGTGGCGGGCAAAGCCGAGCGTGACCCGGCCTATCGCTTGCGGGCCGGGCAGACCCTGCGCGTCATCCTGCCCGACGCGGTCGAAGCCACGCCCGAAGCGCAGGATATGGACCTCGACATCGCTTACGAGGACGAACACCTGATTGTCGTCAACAAACCCGTCGGCCTCGTGGTCCACCCCGCGCCCGGCAATCCGGACCTGACGCTCGTGAATGCGCTGCTGGCCCATTGCGGCGACAGTCTGGCGGGTATCGGCGGCGTGAAACGTCCGGGCATTGTGCATCGCATCGACAAGGACACCAGCGGACTTTTGGTGGCGGCGAAAACCGAGGCCGCGCACGCGGGACTTTCGGCGCAGTTCGCCGCCCACAGTATCGAGCGGCGGTATGACGCCATCGCCTGGGGCGTGCCGCATCCGCGCCAAGGCACCATCGCCGGCAACATCGGCCGCAGCCGCCATAACCGCCAGAAGATGGCGCTGCTGAAGCAAGGCGGAAAACCCGCCGAGACCGGCTACACCGTCATCACCAGCTTCGGTGACATGGCGGCGCATGTGCGTTGCCGCCTCAAGACCGGACGCACGCACCAGATCCGCGTGCACATGGCAAGCATCGGTCATCCGCTGATTGGCGATTCCACCTACGGCAGCAACCGGCGGCGTTCGCTGAAAGGCGCATCGCCGGAACTGGCGGCGCTGCTGCGCGAATTCCCGCGCCAGGCGCTGCACGCGGCGACGCTCGGGTTTATCCATCCGGTGACCGGAAAAAAGCAGCGCTTCGCCGCACCGCCGCCGGAAGATTTCATGGCATTGCTGGCAGGGTTATCGGAACTCGATGAAGTCGCCTTCGCGGACGACTTCGATGATGATTATGACGACTAAGCCGCCCTTTTGGAGCCCGGCTCGGCGCTGAGCATGTTCTGCTGCGCCGCTTCGGCGGCTTTCGCGCCTTCCGGTTCGTAGACCGACTCGACGTCCGGTCCCCACTTCATCACCAACTCCTTCTGCTGCGCGCGCATAGCGGTGATGCGATTGCCCGCCGTCATGGTCATGAAGGCGCTGACGGCGGCCGGTGTGGTGGAATAAATCGCCCAGCCGAACAACGCCGCGCCGTAGAACATCATCCAAGCAAAGACGTTGGTGATGATTCCCAACGCGAGGGCTATGGTGTGGCCTTCGGCCCACAGATCGGCGAGATAGGGTGACGCGCCGGCCAAATTCATGGCGCCCACGGTCAGCCCGCCATAGTAACCCTTGCCGCGCTCAAGGATGAAAGCAACGCCCGTCGGCACCAGCGCGACGGCGAGCACGATCACCGTCGGGATGATCATCAGCCCAATCGGGATCGCCAGCATCAGATAGAGTAAAAAGTTGCTCTTTTTCTTCATGACGTTTTCTCCCCGGGGCTCACAACAACTTGCCCATGAGGACGATCAGGAACGTCACGAACATGATCAGGGTCGCGGCCACGGCGCCGGTCTGGCGGCCGGTCTGGATGGCCGATTCCTGGCGGTCGATCTGGCCGTGTTCGAAATCGTAGATCATTTTTTCAGCAGCGGCGTACTCGGCCTTGGCCCACGCAAAACCTTCCGCGTCGCGCTGCCGCTCCTCGGGATTGTCGAGATAGTTATAGAGCTCCGCGAGGTTGCCCTTACGCACCAGCTTGGGAATTTCCTTTTCCAGATCCTTGCGCTTGTTGCGGTTCTGATAGCTGTTGATGACCGGCCCCATCAGCCCGCCAACCCATCCCGCCAGGCCGTAGAGGGCTTCGGGGCCCAGGCGCCACTGCACGATCGCCAGCACGCTCAGCATGCCGATGGTGGCGCGGTCGGGGCGCGGGTCGTTCATGGAATCGATCTGCGTGCCCGTACCTTTGGCGTAGCGCGCGCGCAGGAAGGCGGCGACGTGGCGATCGACCGGCCAGAGTTTGGTGTTGGCGGTCTTGGCCGACGCATCCAGGGCCGGCAGCACGCCCTTCACTTCCATGACGTACTGCGCCTCGATCAGCGGACTCATGCACGGCTGCCATTCGTTCAACTCGTAGACGCAGCGCTCGATGCCCGCCCCGGAGTTCGGATCCTTGAGATAGTTCTTGAGATCGCGGAAGACGCCTTCGAACTGCTGGTGTTCGGGGAGCTGCTTAGGTTGCGCCGCAATCCAATGACGCCAGAGGTCGCGGTTGATGAAGTCCGTGAAGGGCTGCATTTTCTGTTTGCTCAACAGCGCGATGGCCAGAGCGCCGCCGAAGCCGTCCACGAACACGCGGAAATCGCGGTAGCGGATGGGCATCTTCGGGTCCATCAGCATCAGGACGCGCGCGGTGATGATGTCGTCGGCATCGGCCTTATTGCCAGGAAGCGCACCCGTGCTCTTGATAGCCGCGGCAATGCCGTCGGCCAGTTCATTGATCTCATGGCCGCGCCGGATCCATATCTCCAGCGTGCCGTCGGTGATGATGCTGATGGCCTTGTCCCAATTCTGGTACATGGCCAGGGACAACGGCCGGATGGAATGGAATTCCTGATCGGCGAAACGGATCGGGCGCTGGGCTTGTGATTCCGCCTTGGCCTGGATCGGCGTCAGGCGCTTGCCGTTCAGCCACAGGTCGATATTGCCGGCTTGCCAGCGCTGTTCGGCGTCGTCGGTCAGCAGACCGCGCAGACATTCGATCAGCGCCACCGGCATGCGCTCTTCGCCCACCAGCGTCGCGTAGGAGCCGACCTGAATCTTGCGCTTGATGATTTCCGCGTCGGGCACGCCCTGCAGCGGGTTTCGTCCGATGGCCAGCATCAGCACCGACGCGCCGAAGGCATACATGTCGTCGGCGTAAGTGCCGCCGCCGCGCCCCGACGGCATGGCCATGCCGGACTCGATGGTTTCCAGCAGCACCGGCTGGTCGTGCGCGGGCACGGAGGTCACGCAGTCGCCCAGCACGATCTTGGTGCGTTGCTCGTCCATGTAATAGAGATTGTCCGGACGGATGGCGCGGTGGGCGATGCCCTTCAAGCTCAACTCCACCAGCGCATCAGCGATGGGTTTGATGACCGCGCGCGCGAACTGGTGATCGGGGATGCGCTTGAAAGTCGCCGACATGGAGTCCATCACGCGACCGCCCAGCGGACGATGATAGATCACGATGACGCACTTACGATCCGCCGGCGGCCATTCGGCCACGCCCCAGTCGACCATATGCAAGATCGCGGGAACTTCCATGCCCTTCAGCACACGCATGGCGCTGATGCGCGTCGGCATCTCGGGCTTGCAGACCAGTGCGTAAAGCGGACGGCCTTCCTGTTTCTTGTCGGCGACTTCGTAGGCCAGCGCGTTGGGCATATCGAGGCCGGGGACCGGCCGGTCGCAATAGATCGTGAAACGGTCGCGCACGATGATGAAGCTGCCGCCCGTGGAAGGCGGCGCCGGTGCAGGCGCGGGAGCCGGTGAAGGTGCGGGCGCCGCCGCGGGTTCCGCGGCAGCAGCTTGAGCAGATGCAGGCGCCGCCGCGGCTACGCGTGCGGGCGCCGGTCTGAGGTCCGCAGCCGCTTCGGCCATGGCGCAACAGTCCTAAAAAATGTCAGACCAAGCTTCTGCCGGTCTGTGGATATTGTAAGGGAGTCAAAATCCCAGCACAACGCCCTAAGTTGAGCGTTTTACTGGGTTTTCAGCCCGATTTTGGGCCGAAACCATGCCGGAAAGCCTGGGGTGGGCCCTCCAGAAGCCCTAATCGGCGAAGGGATCCCTGACCAGGATGGTGTCCTCGCGCTCGGGGCTGGTGGACAACATGGCCACCGGAGCCTCGATCAGCTCCTCGATGCGGCGGATGTATTTGATGGCGTCCGCCGGCAGTTGCGCCCAGCTCCTGGCCCCCCGGGTGGAACTGTTCCAGCCGGTCATGGTCTCGTAGACCGGCTTCACCGCCGCCTGTTCGCCCATGGCCGAGGGCAACCGGGTGATGCGTTTGCCGTTGAGTTCATAGCCCACACAGACCTTGAGTTCGGTGAGCGTGTCGAGCACGTCGAGCTTGGTCAGCGCGATCCCGTTGATGCCGCCGACCTTCAAGGCCTGGCGCACCATGACGGCGTCGAACCAGCCGCAGCGGCGCTTGCGCCCGGTGACGGTGCCGAACTCGTGGCCGCGTTCGCCCAGGAGTTGGCC
>JAIEMI010000044.1 GCA_019752235.1 Rhodospirillaceae bacterium | reverse complement strand
CCGGTGTCGATCACCGAATACCTGGCGCTGATCGAGGCCGTCGAGGCGGGCGTCGCCGCCTACAACATCGACGAATTCTATTACCTGTCGCGCGCCGTGCTGGTGAAGGACGAGCGCAACCTCGACCGTTTCGACCGCGTCTTCGGCCAGGTCTTCAAAGGCCTCGAAGGCGCCGCGGGGCTGGAGGGCATCACGCTCAATGTGCCCGAGGAATGGCTCAAGAAGCTGTCCCAGCTCATGCTGTCCGAGGAAGACAAGGCCAAGGTGCAGGCGCTGGGCGGCTGGGAAAAGCTGATGGAGACCCTGCGCGAGCGTCTGAAGGAACAGAAGGGGCGGCACGAAGGCGGGTCCAAGTGGATCGGCACCAGCGGCACGTCGCCCTTCGGGGCTTACGGCTACAATCCCGAAGGCGTGCGCATCGGCCAGGACGAAAGCCGTCACCGCCGCGCCACCAAGGTCTGGGACAAACGCGAATTCGCCAACCTCGACGATTCCATCGAACTGGGCACGCGCAACATCAAGCTGGCGCTGCGCCGTCTGCGCCGCTTCGCGCGCGAAGGCGCCGAGACGGAACTGGATATCGACAGCACCATTCAGTCCACCGCCCACCACGGCGGCCTGTTGGATCTGAAAATGCGGCCCGAGCGGCACAACGCCGTGAAGGTGCTGCTGATGCTCGACGCCGGCGGCTCCATGGACGATCACATCAAGTCCTGCGCCGAACTGTTCTCGGCCTGCCGCACCGAGTTCAAGCATCTGGAATTCTATTACTTCCACAACTGCATCTATGAAGGCGTGTGGAAAGACAACCGCCGCCGCCATACCGAAAAGCTCAACACCTGGGATGTGCTGCATAAATATCCCGCCGACTACAAACTGATCTTTGTCGGCGACGCCTCCATGAGCCCCTATGAAATCGTCTATCCGGGCGGCGCGGTGGAACATTGGAATGAGGAGGCGGGCTCGGTGTGGCTGAAGCGCTGCCTCGATACCTGGTCGCGCGCCGTGTGGCTGAATCCCGTCCCCCAGCGCCAATGGCCCTACACGGAATCCATCGGCATGATGCGCAAGCTCATGGACGGGCGCATGTATCCGCTGACCCTGGGTGGCCTGGACGCGGCCATTTCCGAGCTGACGCACTGATTAAGCCGCTGGCAGCGCTTAAAAGTTTGTTATTCCCCGGCATTTGCTTCGCATCTAGAATATTTCCGGTTTAGAAATAGATCGGCGATTTTACTTCGGACCGGTGGCGAAGCGTTTTTTCCGCTCCCATATGGTGAAGGACGTTTGGGGGCATGCTGCGATGAAAGACGAGACTCACGGGCAGTCGGGCGAGCAGTCCGGGGCCGATATGGCGTCCGTGCTCGGCTTGGCCAAAACCACTTCGGCTTTTCCGCAGCTGAACCGCTGGTGGATCGCGGGTGCGATCGCGGTTGGCGTGGTGGCGATCATCTTCGCCGTGCGCATGCTCAGCGGACCGGCCGGGCCCACCTATCGCCAGGGTGATGTGACCAAAGGCGGGCTCACCGCCACCGTCACGGCCACGGGCACTCTACAGCCGGTCAACACCGTCGACCTCGGTCCTGAAATTTCCGGTCAGATCGAAAAAGTGAATGTCGATTTCAACGACCGCGTCACGGCCGGCCAAGTGCTGGCGGTGATGGACACCGATACCCTGAAAGCCAAAGTGCTGCAGTCGCGCGCCTCGCTGACCGCCGCGAAGGCGCGCGTGGAAGACGCCAAGGCGACGGTGTCGGAAGCCCGCACCAAGCTGCAACGCATCCGCGATCTGTTCACGCGCGGCAATGCCTCGAAGGAGCAACTGGATTCCGCCGAAGCCGCTTACGCGCGCGCGCAAGCCGCCGTCGGCAGCGCCGACGCGCAGGTGGCGGTGGCCGCCGCGACGCTCAGCTCCGACGAAACCACGCTGGCCAAGGCCGAGATCAAATCGCCCATCAACGGCATTGTTTTGTCGCGCACGGTGGAGCCGGGGCAGGTGGTGGCCGCGACCTTCCAGACGCCGGTGCTGTTCAAGCTGGCCGAAGACCTCACCAAAATGCAGCTTGAGGTCAACGTCGACGAAGCCGACATCGGCCATGTGCAGGAACAGCAGCACGGCACCTTCACGGTCGATGCGTTTCAAGACCGCCAGTTTCCGGCGCTGATCACCCAGGTGCGTTTCGCGCCCAAGACGGTCGATAACGTCGTGACCTATCAGGCGGTGCTGGAAGTGAACAACGCCGATCTGCTGCTGCGGCCCGGCATGACGGCCACCGCGACCATCACCACCGCGACCCTTGCCGACGCGACGCTGGTTCCCAACGCGGCGCTGCGCTTCACGCCGCCCGCCAAGGCGGAAAAGCGCACCTTCATCGGCGGACCGCCGTCGGATTTCGGAGCGCCCGCTGTTGCGCCCGTCGCCAAGGCGGGCTCGACCCAGCGTATCTGGGTGCTGAAGGGCAAAACACCGCAGCCGGTGGAGATCAAAGTCGGCATCAGCGACGGCCTGTTCACCGAAGTGGTCTAGGGCGAACTGAAACCGGGCGACAAGGTCATCACCGGCATGGACGTGCCGAAGCCATGAGTGCTGAAGGCCCTCTGATCGCCTTCGACCAGGTCTATAAAATCTACGGCAAAGGCGACGCCGAGGTGCGCGCGCTGGACGGCGTCGATCTGCAGATCGCGGCGGGCGAGTTCGTCGCCGTCATGGGGCCATCGGGCTCGGGCAAGTCCACGAGCATGAACATCCTGGGCTGCCTCGATAAGCCCACCGCCGGCCGTTATATGTTTCGCGGCATCGACGTCACCAGCCTCAGCACCGAGCAGCTCGCCATGCTGCGCCGCCATTTCCTGGGATTTGTGTTCCAGGGCTTCAATCTGCTGGCGCGCACCACGGCGCTGGAAAACCTGGAACTGCCGTTGATCTATCAGCGCATACCCAAGGCCAAACGCCGCGAGATGGCCATGGCGGCGCTGGATACGGTCGGCCTGTTGGGCCGCGAGCATCACACGCCCGCCGAATTGTCCGGCGGCCAGCAGCAGCGTGTCGCCATTGCGCGCGCCATTGTCACCAACCCCTCGCTCCTGCTCGCCGACGAGCCTACCGGCAATCTCGATTCCGCCCGCAGCCACGAAATCATGCAGTTACTGACCCACCTCAACCGCGAGCGCGGCCTGACGGTGGTGCTGGTGACCCACGAGGAAGACATCGCCGCCTATGCCCAGCGTAGGGTCGAGTTCCGCGACGGCAAGATCGTGCGCGAAAGCCGGCGCGCGGTAAACGCGCGCTCTACCGTAAACGACGGCCTTCGGCCGTCGGGGGCGGCCTGATGTTCACCAACACCGTGCTCATGGCGCTCTGCGAAATCCGCCGCAACCTCATGCGGTCGGGCCTGACGGTGTTGGGCATCATCATCGGCGTGGCGGCGGTGATCGTGATCGTCACGCTGGGGGCGGGGACGACGCAACAGGTCGGCAGCGAAATCTCGAAGATGGGCAGCAACATGCTGACCCTCATGCCCGGGGGCGACATGCGTATGGGCGGGGCGGCGGTGTCCGCGCCGCCCTTCCAACTGGCGGACGTGGAAGCGATTCGCCGCGAGGTTTACGGCCTTGCCGCCATCGCGCCCTACTCGCAGCGCATGGAACAGATCGTCATCGGCAACGAAAACCGGCGCGTCAATATCGTCGGCACCACCAGCGACATCAGCACGATCCGCGATTGGAAAACCACCTCGGGCCGTCTCTTCACGCTGTCGGAGGAACGCACCGGCAAAAGCGTCTGCATCATCGGATCGACCATCGCCAATGAAATGCTGGGCGGGCAGCAGCCCATAGGTGCCTCCGTGCGTGTGGGTAAGATGTCCTGTGAGGTCATCGGCGTGCTGGAGCCCAAAGGCCAAGCCATGTTCGGCGGCGATCAGGACGCGACCGTCGTGCTGCCTATACGCACCTACGCGCGGCGTATCGCCGGCAGCGGCGACAAGGTGGCGCAGATCTTCGTCTCCGGTGAGGATCAGGCCGGGCTGACGGATTTGAAGGCGCAACTGGTGCAGGTGATGCGCGAGCGCCGCCATATCGCCGCCGACGCCCGCTCGGACTTCAACATCATGGACATGACCGAAGTCTCCAATGTCATGCAGAACACCATCGGGGTCATGACGACCTTCCTCTCCGCCATCGCCGCCGTGAGCCTGCTGGTGGGCGGCATCGGGATCATGAACATCATGCTGGTCTCGGTGACGGAGCGCACGCGCGAGATCGGCATCCGTCTCGCCATCGGCGCGACGGAGAAAGAGGTGCTGCTGCAGTTCCTGGTGGAGGCCGCCATGCTGTCGGCCTTCGGCGGGCTCGTGGGCATTACCCTGGGCCTGATCGGCGCCGCCAGCATCGCCCCGGCCATCAACGTGCCTTTCGTCTTCCAGCCCATGACGATCTTCCAGGCGTTCGCCTTTTCCGCGGCTGTCGGTGTTGTCTTCGGGTACATGCCCGCCCGGCGTGCGGCGCGGCTTAATCCCATCGAAGCTTTACGCCACGAATAGCTAGCGGGGGCTGATGGCCAGTCCTGCCACATAACCCGCCCAGACGGCGATCATGCACAGCGTCACCGACAGCACGACGTTACCCGCCGCATGGAGCCACTGTTCGCCGCGGAGCAGGGCCAGGGTCTGCAGGCTGAAGGCCGAGAAGGTGGTGTAGCCGCCGCACAGGCCGACCATGACGAACTGCTGCGCCGATGTGCCGGCGGCGAAGCGTCCGTCCACATTCATGGTTGTGGCGGCGACGCCGATAATGAACGACCCGAGGACGTTGATGACCAGGGTGCCCCAGGGAAAGCCCACGCCCGCCAGGACCGCGACGATGCCGTTGGACCAATGCCGGGCCATGCTGCCGAGCGCGCCGCCCAGTCCGATCCACAAATAAGCCTGCATCGTTGGTCCCGCCTGTTGTGTGGACAAACTGTGACATGCATGGATGGGGCTTTGCAACGTGAGGCGCGCGGGCTATATCCCTGCGTCAGAATTCATTGTGGTAGTTTGTTGTCATGGCCCCGACGCCCAAGGACTACGCCGAAATCTACAAGCGCCTGCAGGCGCCCATCTCCCGGGTCTACGATTGCGGCAAGAAGTGCGCGCCCTTCAACGACGGTCAGCCCGTCTGCTGCACCACCGGCCATGCCATCCCGATTGTCGAAAAGAGCGAATACGAGCTTCTCAAAAGCCGTACCGACATGTGGACGCCCTTCAAGCCGAAGAGCGCCGCCGACCGCGCCGAGATCGCCGATCTGAAGGGCTCCGCCTGCCGCGCCGTCGCGTGCAAGGGCGCGGCCCATTGCGAGCGCGACAACCGCTCCATGGCCTGCCGCTCGTTCCCGTTCTATCCGTACTTCAATCCGGAAGGCGAACTGGTCGGCCTGGCCACCTACTGGAGTTTCGAGGGCCAGTGCTGGGTGATCTCGAATATCCAGATCGTCGAAAGGCCGTTCGTCAAAGAAATGATCGACAGCCACGAACTCCTGTTCGCCAAGGACGAGGACTGGCGCGAAACCTATAAGGAACAGTCGGCCACCATGCGCCGGGTCTATTCCCGCAAAGGCAAGCGCTTCCCGGTCATCGGCCGCGACGGCGGCTACTTCTGGGTTCTGCCGAAATCCGGCGGTAAGATGATCCCGGCCACGCGGGCGGGCCTCAAGAAGCTCGAAAAGGGTTTCCCGAATTTCTAAGGCTTTGCGAGCAGGGTGATGGAACTCTGGATTGTCCTAACCCTGGTCGCGGTCCTGATCCAAAGCGGACGCACCGTTCTTCAGAAGAACCTCGTGGGGCGGCTGTCGATCTGGGGCGCGACCTACGCGCGCTTCATCTACGGGCTGCCGCTGGCCTGGGCCTTGGTCTGGGGCTACGCGCAGTTCGGCGGTCACGCCCTGCCCGCGCCGACGTGGGGCTTCATGATCTTCGCGATCATCGGCGCCGTCGGGCAGATTTTCGGCAACGCGCTGTTCATACATTTGATCCGCGCCCATAACTTCACGGTCATCACCACCTATATCAAGACCGAAACCGTGCACGGCGCGGTGTTCACCTACATCGTGCTGGGCGACAAGCTCAGCCTGCTCGGGTTCGCGGGCGTGGTGATCACGTTCATCGGCGTCATGGTCCTGGCGGCGGGCCGGGGTCCGCTGACGGCGGGCGCGGTGGTGTCGTCCTTCACCTCGAAAGCAACGCTGTATGGGGTGGGCGTGGGCGCGCTCTATGCCAGCGCCTCGACGTCCTATCGCGCGGCGGCGCTGAATCTCGGCGTCGAGGATCTGCCGCTGGCGGCGCTTTACACGCTGGCCTGGGTGACGTTGATCCAGGTGGTGTTTATGGGCGCTTGGATGCTGGTCAAGCAGCCGGTGATCTTGCGCGAGACCTTCCGCTCCTGGCGCGTGGCGCTGTGGGTCGGCGCCACCGGCATCGGCGCGTCGGCGGCCTGGTACGTGGCCTTCGCCATGCAGCTGACGCCCTACGTGCTCGCCGTGGGGCAGGTGGAGCTGGTCATCGCCTGGCTGACGTCGCACTTCCTCTACAAGGAAAAGACGCGCGTGGGCGAGATCGCGGGAATCCTTGTGACCGTGATCGGTATTCTGATCGTGGTGCTGGGGCGTTAAGCCGCCTCGAACTCGCCGGTGCCTTTGTTCAGGATGCTGAGCGTGCCGGTCTCGAGGTCGAAGTACCAGCCGTGGGTCTGCAGCTTGCCGGCGTTGACGGCGTCCTTCACCCACGGGAACGTCAGCAGGTTCTTGAGCGATTCTTTGACCGCTTCGTGCTCGCAGCAGCGCTGGGCGACATCCGGGACGTCCGACATTTTGAGCGCGCGCTCGCGCGCCGGCATGGCGATCTTCATCCAGGCGGCGACGAAATCCCCGGCCTGGGGCTGGGTCATGAGCGCCTTGATGCCGCCGCAGCGGGCGTGGCCCATGACAATCACATGCTGGACTTCCAGCGCGCGCACGGCGAACTCCAGCGCGGCGCTGGTGCCGTGGGCGGCGCTGTCGGGCGCGAACGGCGGCACCAGATTGGCGACGTTGCGGACGATGAACATGTCGCCCGGATCGACGCCGAACTTCAGCGACGGATCGATGCGGGAATCCGAACAGGCGATCATCAGCGCCTTGGGCGCCTGACGCTTGTTCATCAACTCGTGAATGAAGGCCTTGTTGTCTGCGAAGTAGGTCTCGCGGAATTGGCGATAT
This sequence comes from Rhodospirillaceae bacterium, assembly GCA_019752235.1. Taxonomy (GTDB): domain Bacteria; phylum Pseudomonadota; class Alphaproteobacteria; order Rhodospirillales; family Rhodospirillaceae; genus SHVO01. The sequence continues at coordinate 3,485 of JAIEMI010000044.1, read as the reverse complement.
CCCGCGAGGAACTTCTCAAGCGTTTTCTCCGACACGGCTTAGCGCATCGCCACTTTAAGCTGCTCGTCCAGCTTGTTGAGGAACTGCGTCGTGGTCATCCACGGCTGATCGGGGCCGACCAGGATCGCGAGATCCTTGGTCATGTGGCCGGCTTCCACCGACTTGATGCAGACCTTTTCCAGGGTCTCGGCGAAACGCACCACGTCCGGGGTGTTGTCGAACTGGCCGCGGTACTTGAGGCCCTGCGACCAGGCGAAGATCGAGGCGATCGGGTTGCTCGATGTTTCCTTGCCCTGCTGGTGCAGGCGGTAGTGGCGGGTGATGGTGCCGTGGGCGGCTTCGGTTTCCACCGTGCTGCCGTCGGCGGTGAGCAGCACCGAGGTCATCAGGCCCAGCGAGCCGAAGCCCTGCGCCACGGTGTCGGACTGCACGTCGCCGTCGTAGTTTTTGCAGGCCCAGACGAAACCGCCGGACCACTTCAGCGCCGAGGCGACCATGTCGTCGATCAGGCGGTGTTCGTAGGTCAGGCGCTTGGCTTCGTAGCGCGCCTTGAAGTCGCGTTCGTAGACCTCCTGGAAAATATCCTTAAAGCGGCCGTCGTAGCCCTTGAGGATGGTGTTCTTGGTCGACAGGTACACCGGATAGCCGCGCGCGAGGCCGTAGTTGAGGCACGACTGCGCGAAGTCGGCGATGGAGGCGTCGAGGTTGTACATGCCCATGGCCACGCCGGCGCCGGGGAAATCATACACTTCGTAATTGACCGGTTCGCCGCCGCCGTCGGGCGTGAAGGTCATGGTCAGCTTGCCCTTGCCGGGCACGCGGAAATCGGTCGCCTTGTACTGGTCGCCGAAGCCGTGACGGCCGATGACGATGGGCTGGGTCCAGCCCGGCACCAGGCGCGGCACGTTTTTGCAGATGATCGGTTCGCGGAAGATGGTGCCGCCGAGGATGTTGCGGATCGTGCCGTTGGGCGACTTCCACATCTTCTTGAGATTGAATTCCTTCACGCGCTGTTCGTCGGGCGTGATGGTCGCGCATTTAATGCCGACGCCGTACTTCTTGATGGCGTTGGCGGAATCGATGGTGATTTGGTCGGCGGTGGCGTCGCGGCTTTCGACGGAGAGGTCGTAATACTTAATGTCGATATCAAGGTACGGCAGGATCAGTTTGTCTTTGATGAACTGCCAGATAATGCGCGTCATCTCGTCGCCGTCGAGATCGACAACGGGGGTCTTTACCTTGATCTTGGCCATGAGCATTCCCTTGAAAGGGGGCGCGGCAGACGGCCGTACCCCAGCAGCCGATATCCCGGAGTGCAGGGTTCCGCCACAGAAAACCTTGGGGAAATGCCTCGGGTTGAGGGGCGAAAGTAGTGCATCCCAGGACGGGGACGCAACCCCCGGATTCAGCCCGGATTCAGATCGTTTGGCCCCCGATTTGGGGCCTAAACTAGAATAAAACGGGCGGTTTCGGCGTCTGAAGTTCGGCCGCGGCGGCGGCCAGCACGTCCTCGGGCTTGTTCACGACCGTGATCAGGGCTTCGTGGCCGCGGTGGGCGAAACCCTCGCCGATCATGTTGTCGATCAGCGTGATCAGCGGCTGCCAGTAACCCTCGGCATTGAGGATGACGATCGGCTTGTTGTGCAGGTGAAGCTGGCGCCAGGTGATGATCTCGAACATCTCGTCGAGCGTGCCCACGCCGCCCGGCAGAATGCAGAAGGCGTCGCTGCGTTCGAACATGACTTTCTTGCGTGTGTGCATGTCGGGCACCACGATCATTTCCGTGGCCGCCGTGTGCGCGAGTTCCTTGTCCTTCAGGAAATTGGGAATCACGCCGACGATCTTGCCGCCGCCGGACAGCACCGCGTCCGCGGCCACGCCCATCAATCCCACGCGGCCGCCGCCGAAGACCAGCGTCGTGCCCCGCGCCGCCATGTCCCGTCCCAGCGCGGCCGCCGCCGCGGCATAGGCCGGATTGGTGCCGGTCTGGGAACCGCAGAAGACGCAGAGCGCGCCGATCTTGGGTGCTGGGAGTGATGCCATGATTTGGTAACAGGTGCGTGTAATAATGACTTAATGAGGGCAGGGCCCAGGCCGATGCCCTTGCCACTGCCCCGGCTTCTTTGTAAAGGTTTGGTCGGCTATCTTGATGCCTAATTATAGCGGAGGGCTATACCTATGAACCGTTTCTTGCAGACCGTCGCCGGACTGGCCTTTGCCACAGCCGCGGCGCTGCCGGCTTTCGCCGCCGATCCCACCGATGTCATCGATTACCGCAAGCACGTCATGAAGACGCTCGGCGAGCAGGCCGCCGCCATGGCGATGACCCTGCAGGGCAAAGCCCCCGCCGAGAATTTCACGCTGCATGTCCAGGCGCTGGCCAATGCCGCTTCGCAGGCGCTGGTGGCTTTCGAGCCCAACGTGCCGGGCGGTGAATCCAAGCCCGACGTGTGGGCGAAGTGGGACGACTTCTCGAAGCGCATGAAGGAACTCGAAGCCAACACCGCCGAACTCGCCAAGCTGGCGGCCTCGGGCGGGGCCGCCGCCGTTGGTCCGAAGCTGCAGTCCGCGCTGACCTGCAAGTCCTGCCACGACACCTACCGCCAAGAGAAGAAGTAGGATCGGCACGGCGCCCGCTCCCAAGGCGCGCCCCCAAAGGGCGGGTGTTTTGCTGCGCGGCATCTGTAAGCAAATGTAACAATTTCGCGCGGCGGACCGGCAAATGCCTTGCGAGGCCGCGCGCTTCTTTAGTAAACGTCTGAACCTATAAACGACATATTCCTGGGCCAAATTGACCAGGCTACGGCTCACTCCAGTGGAGGCTTTCTGAATGACGCGTCTGTTTAAACTTGTTGGTGGATTTGCCGTCGCGGCCGTGATGGCGGCGGCTCCTATCGCCGCGCAGGCCGACGACAAGGACACCATCGATTATCGCCAGCACATCATGAAGGGTTTGGATGCGCAGACCGCCGCCATCGGCATGATCGTCTCGACGCAGATTCCCGAAGACAACCTGGTGAAGCACGCGGAAGCCATTGCGCAAATGGCCAAGACCGTCAAAAAGAGCTTCGAGGCAAAGGTCGCCGGCGGTGAGTCCAAGCCTGAAATCTGGGCCAACTGGGCCGACTTCTCCAAGCGCTTGGACGATTTCGTCGCGAAGACCGACAAGATGGCGAAAGACGCCAAGACCGGCGGCGTGCCGGTCGTGATGGAACAGATGGTCGACGCGCTGACCTGCAAAGGCTGCCACGACGTCTACCGCAATAAAAAGTAAGCCTTGTCCTAAATCAATTTCAGCAACGCCCGTCCCCCGTAAGACGGGCGTTGTGCTTTTATAGTCCGCGCAAACTGAGTCCAATCTGAACTGAAACGGCCTTCGCCATGAAACACCGCACCCTGCTTCGCACCGCTGCATTTATTCTCGGGATCGCAACGGCTCTGCCCGCTTTCGCCCAAGACAGCGCCGCGCCCGCGCCCGACGCCGC
>JAIEMI010000275.1 GCA_019752235.1 Rhodospirillaceae bacterium | reverse complement strand
TGGATTCCTCCGGCCTCGGTGAATCCGTCAAATCCTCGGAACCCTGGATCCGTCAGGTGTTCATCGGACGCGGCAAGAACGTCGTCGCGGGCGATGCGTTCGAGCGCAAGTTGTTCATCATCCGCAAGCTGATCGAAAACGTCGTGCTGACGCACAAGGCCGCGCAGCGCAACGACTTCTACATCTGCAGCTTCTCGTCGCGCGTGCTGGTCTACAAGGGCATGCTGCTGGCGCCGCAGATCGGCACCTACTTCCTCGATTTCCACGATCCGCGTCTGGTGTCGGCGCTGGCGCTGGTGCACCAGCGTTTCTCGACCAACACGTTCCCGTCGTGGCGTCTCGCGCACCCCTACCGCATGGTGGCGCACAACGGCGAAATCAACACGCTGCGCGGCAACCTCAATTGGATGGAAGCGCGCCGCCACGCCATGAAGTCGACGCTGTTCGGCGGCGATATGGAAAAGCTGTGGCCGCTGATCGCCTCCGGCCAATCGGACACCGCCAGCCTCGATAACGCGCTGGAACTCCTGGTGCAGGGCGGTTATTCGCTCGCCCACGCCGTCATGATGCTGATCCCGGAAGCCTGGGCCGGCAATCCGCTGATGGATGAAAAGCGCCGGGCGTTTTACGAATATCACGCCGCGCTGATGGAACCTTGGGACGGCCCCGCCGCCCTGGCGTTCACGGACGGCCGTCAAATCGGCGCGACGCTGGACCGCAACGGCCTGCGCCCGGCGCGTTACCTTGTCACCAGCGACAACCTCGTTGTGATGGCTTCGGAAGCGGGTGTGCTGAACATCCCCGAAGAAAAGATCGTCAAGAAGTGGCGTCTGCAGCCCGGCAAGATGTTCCTGATCGACCTGGAGCAGGGCCGCATCATCGACGACGCCGAGATCAAGGACTCTCTGGCCAACGCCAAGCCCTACAAGCAGTGGCTGGAAAAGACACAGTTCGTGTTGGAAGACCTGGCCGACCATCCGGTTGAACAGCAAGTCTCCAACGAAACCTTGCTCGATCGTCAGCAGGCCTTCGGCTACACGCAGGAAGACCTCGACAAGTTCCTTGAGCCGATTTCGCGCACCGGCGAAGACCCCGTGGGCTCCATGGGCACGGACACCGCGCTGTCGGTGCTCTCGCGCCGTCCGAAGCTGCTCTACAGCTATTTCAAACAGTGCTTCGCGCAGGTAACCAATCCGCCGATCGATCCGATCCGCGAAGAGTTGGTGATGTCGCTGGTCTCGCTGGTGGGCCCGCGTCCCAATCTGCTGGGTATCGACGCCGAAGACACCCATGTGCGCCTCGAAGTGCGCCAGCCGATCCTGACCGATGCGGACCTCGAGAAAATCCGCCACCTCAACAAGCTGCTGGGCGATTCCTTCCGCACCTGCACGCTCGATCTGACCTATCCCGTCGAGCGCGGCATCGAAGGCATGGAGCCGGCGCTCGACAGTTTGTGCGCTGACGCCCACAAATCGGTGCTCGACGGCTATAACATCCTGATCCTGTCGGACCGCCGCGTCAGCCGGAACCGCATCGCCATTCCGGCGCTGCTGGCGACCGCCGCCGTGCATCATCATCTGATCCGCAAGGGCCTGCGCACCGAAACCGGTCTTGTGGTCGAAACCGGCGAAGCGCGCGAAGTGCACCACTTCTGCACCTTGGCGGGTTACGGCGCCGAAGCGATCAACCCGTACCTGGCCTTTGAAACCATGTCGGCCATGCGCGGCGCGCAGATTCCCGCCGATGCCGCCGAGGACAAACTGCAAAAGTACTTCATCAAGGCCGTCGGCAAGGGCATGTTGAAAGTGATGTCCAAGATGGGCATCTCGACGCTGCAATCCTATTGCGGCGCGCAGATTTTCGACGCTGTCGGCTTGTCCACCAAGTTTATAGATAAGTACTTCACCGGCACCTCGACGCCCGTGGATGGAGTCGGCCTTACCGAAGTGGCCAAGGAAACCGTCGAACGTCATCGCCTGGCCTTTGGCAACGTCTTCCACCTGAAAGACGCGCTCGATCCGGGTGGGGAGTATCAATACCGTCTGCGCGGCGAAGAGCACATGTGGACGCCGGATTCCGTGGCGAAGCTGCAGCACGCGGCGCGCTCCAACAATGCCGCGACCTACGACGAATATTCCAAGCTGATGAACGATCAGTCCGAGCGCCTGATGACGCTGCGCGGCCTGTTTGAGTTCAAGCCACTGGGCAAACCGGTGCCTTTGGAAGAAGTGGAGCCCGCCGCGGCCATCGTTAAGCGTTTCTCGTCGGGCGCCATGTCCTTCGGCTCCATCAGCCGTGAAGCGCATACCTCGCTTGCCATCGCCATGAACCGCATCGGCGGCCGTTCCAACACCGGCGAAGGCGGCGAGGAGCCCGACCGCTTCAAGCCCATGGCCAACGGCGATTCCATGCGTTCGGCCATCAAGCAAGTAGCCTCGGGCCGTTTCGGCGTGACGACGGAATATCTGGTCAACGCCGACGACATCCAGATCAAGATGGCGCAAGGCGCGAAGCCCGGTGAGGGCGGTCAGTTGCCCGGCGACAAGGTCAACGGCCCCATCGCCAAGGTGCGTCACTCCACGCCCGGGGTTGGCCTGATCTCGCCGCCGCCGCATCACGATATTTATTCGATCGAAGACCTGGCGCAGTTGATTCACGATCTGAAGAACGTGAATCCGAAAGCGCGCATCAGCGTCAAATTGGTTTCGGAAATCGGCGTCGGCACCGTCGCCGCCGGTGTCGCCAAGGCGCGCGCCGACCACGTGACGATCTCGGGCTTCGAAGGCGGCACCGGCGCTTCGCCGCTGACGTCTTTGACCCACGCGGGTTCGCCGTGGGAAATCGGCCTTGCCGAAACCCATCAAACGCTCGTGCTGAACAACCTGCGCGGCCGCATCGCCGTGCAGGTGGACGGCGGTTTGCGCACGGGCCGCGACGTGATCGTCGGCGCGCTATTGGGCGCCGACGAGTTCGGCTTTGCCACGGCGCCGTTGATCGCGCTGGGCTGCATCATGATGCGCAAGTGCCATCTCAATACATGTCCCGTCGGCGTCGCGACGCAGGATCCGATCCTGCGCAAGCGTTTCGCGGGCCAGCCCGAGCACGTCATCAACTACCTGTTCTTCCTCGCCGAAGAGGCGCGCAAGATCATGGCCGAGATGGGCGTGCGCAAGCTCGAAGACCTCATCGGTCGCGTCGATTTGATCGACACGCGCCGGGCCTTGGATCACTACAAGGCCAAGGGCCTCGATTTCTCGCGCCTCTTGTACAAGCCGCAGGTCGGCCGCGAGGTCATGACCCGTAACCTGGCGAAGCAGGACCACGGCCTCGATAGGGCCTTGGACCATCGGCTTATCGCACAGGCCGCCGCCGCCCTCGACAAGGGGCAGCCCGTCGCCATTGAATCGCCCATCAAGAACGTCAACCGTACCGCCGGCGCCATGCTGTCGGGCGAGGTGGCCAAGAAGTACGGCCACGCGGGTCTGCCGGACGACACGATCTCGGTGAAGTTCAAGGGCATCGCGGGTCAAAGTTTCGGCGCGTTCCTGGCCCATGGCGTTTCGTTTGAATTGTCCGGCTCCGGCAACGACTACGTCGGCAAGGGTCTGTCCGGCGGGCGTATCGCGATTTACCCGCCGCCGGAATGTCCGGCCGTGCCGTCGGAAAACATCGTCGTCGGCAACACGGTGCTGTACGGCGCCATCGAAGGCGAGTGCTACTTCTCCGGTGTCGCCGGCGAGCGTTTCGCCGTGCGTAACTCGGGCGCCATGGCGGTGGTCGAGGGCGTGGGCGACCACGGCTGCGAATACATGACCGGCGGCGTGGTTGTCGTGATCGGCCAGACCGGGCGGAATTTCGCCGCCGGCATGTCGGGCGGCGTGGCCTATGTGCTGGATGAAGACGGCACTTTCAAACAGCGCTGCAACATGTCGATGGTGGCGCTGGAAGCCGTGAAAGCGGAACCCGTCGGACAAACCGATGACGCGGCCCTGCGCGCGCTGATGAGCAACCACCTGGAACACGATGCGCCGCGGCTTCATCGCTTGATATCGCGTCATCGCCACTACACCGGCAGCACGAGGGCCAAGGAAATCCTCGACCGCTGGGATACCTATCTGCCGAAGTTTGTGAAGGTTATGCCGGTCGATTACAGCAAATCGCTCAAAATTCTGGCTGCCTCACGCGCCCGCGAGAGCGATGAGAACACAACGTTTAAGCTCGCGGGAGCGAACTAACCATGGGTAAGCCTACCGGATTCCTCGAGATCGGCCGCGAAGACCGGTCTTACGAGAAGGTCGCCGAACGCATCGGCAATTACCGCGAGTTCGTCAAAGACCCGCCCGCCGAAAAAGTGCAGGCCCAGGGCGCGCGCTGCATGGATTGCGGCATTCCGTTCTGCCACAACGGCTGTCCGGTCAATAACTTGATCCCCGATTGGAATCACCTTGTGTACAAGGGGCGCTGGCGCGATGCGCTCAGCGTGCTGCATTCCACCAACAACTTCCCGGAATTCACCGGCCGCATTTGCCCCGCGCCTTGCGAAGCGGCGTGCACGCTGAATTTCAACGACGACGCCGTGACCATCAAATCCATCGAATGTTCCATCGTCGATCGCGGGTGGACCGAGGGCTGGATTCAGCCGGAACTGCCGGTGCGCAAAACCAATAAAAAGATCGCCATCGTCGGTTCCGGTCCCGCCGGCATGGCCGCCGCGCAGCAGTTGGCGCGCGCCGGACACAGCGTGACCCTGTTCGAAAAGGACGATCGGATCGGGGGGCTGCTGCGCTACGGCATCCCCGATTTCAAAATGGAAAAGCACCATATCGACCGCCGCATCAAGCAGATGGAAGCGGAAGGCGTGGTGTTTAAGCCGAACTGCAACGTCGGCGCCGATATCACCGCCGCGCAGCTGCAGAAGGATTTCGACGCCGTGCTGCTGACGGGCGGCGCTCAGGTGCCGCGCGATCTGCCGGTGCCGGGCCGCGAGCTCGCGGGCATCCATTTCGCCATGGATTTCCTGTCGCAGAACAACAAGCGCGTCGCGGGCGACACGATCCCAGCGGCTGCGACCATCACCGCCAAGGGCAAACACGTCATCGTCATCGGCGGCGGCGACACGGGTTCGGATTGCATCGGCACCTCGATCCGTCAGGGCGCCGCGTCGGTGCAGCAGCTGGAAATCATGCCGCGCCCGCCGGAGCAGGAAAACAAGCCGCTGGTCTGGCCGTACTGGCCGCTGAAATTCCGCACGTCGTCGTCGCAGGAAGAGGGTGTGGAGCGCGATTTCGCCGTGGCCACCAAGTCTTTCGAAGGCAAGGACGGCCACGTCATCGCGCAGAAAATCGTGCGTCTGGAAGCCGGCAAGGAACTCGCCGGTTCCGAATTCGAGCTGAAGGCCGATCTCGTGCTCTTGGCCATGGGCTTCGTGCAGCCGCGTCAGGACGGCATTGTGAAAGACCTGGGCGTGAAGCTGGACGCCCGCGGTAACGTGCAAGCCGACACGATGACATATCAAACCACCACGAGTAAGGTCTTTACCGCGGGCGACATGCGCCGCGGGCAAAGCCTGGTTGTGTGGGCGATCCGCGAAGGCCGCCAAGCCGCCCGCGCGGTCGACGCGTTCCTCATGGGATCGAGCGATCTGCCGCGCTAATCCGCGATCATTGGTTGCGCCCAAAAACTACCTATGCGCGTATGGGTATAAGGTGTTTGCAACTCATGTGTGGTCCGATTTTACGGACTCGTGATAAACACCTTACATGCGCACAGAATTTACGCCGGGTAACTCCCCCACCCTCTCCGGGACGTCTGGTGTAGACGTTCATATTCTCCACGTTGAGGGCGGCGAGGTGCTGCTGCCGAGCCGCGAGGTCATGCTGGAAGGCATGTATGCGCGCAGCGGCGCCGATCTCGTCATCACATCGCCGGAAGACGGCAAATTCGTCGTTAAAGGCTTTTTCCTTTCCGATACGCCGCCCAAGCTGACTGACGGCGGCGACACGCAGATCAGCGGCGAGATGGCGGCGGCGTTCGCCGGACCCATAGGCCTCGATCAATATGCCGGCCAGACCAACGCCGCAGGTGCGTCTATCGGCCAAGTGCGGTCCCTCATCGGGGTCGCGACGGTGACGCGCGCCGACGGCACGGTGGTGACGCTGAAGGTCGGCGACCCGCTTTATCTCGACGACACGATTGAAACCACGGCGGGCGCGCAGATCGGTTTGATCCTGATCGACGGCACGGCCCTGGCGTTGGGCGAAAAGGGCGAACTGGTTCTCGACGATCTGGTCTACGACCCGTCCACTAAAAACGGTAAGGCGGCGCTGTCGCTGGTATCCGGCGCGGCGGAATTTGTCTCGGGCTCCATCGCCAAGTCGGGTCAGGACAATATGACCTTCAAGACGCCGGTGGGCACCATCGGTATCCGGGGCACGAAGGTCTTCGCGCAATATGATCCGGTCACGGGTGAAATAACCATCCTGAACCGCCCCACGGGCACGGGCGCCAACGGCCAGCCCATCGCCGGCGAAATCGTGCTGACGCTGCCCAACGGCCAGGTGATCGGCAGCATCACCGGGGGCGACGCGGGTTGGCGGTGGAACGCGGCCCAGGGCCAGACGCCGCAACAGGTCCAATTCACGCCTGCGCAGGTGCAGGGCCTGGTGGCGGGCGTCCAAGCGACCGTCAACAACCTGCAGCAGATTCAGCAGCAACAGCAGAACAATAACAACACCGGGACGCCCGGCGGCGATAACTCCGGCGGTCAGGGCGGCGGCCAGGGTAATGGCGACGGCCAGGGCGGCAACGGCAACGGCCAAGGTCAAGGCAACACAACGACCGGCGATGCCGGCACGGCAACAACGGTTACGGCGAACAATGTTGTCGTAACCACAACGACCATCGCGCCCGGCACGACGCAGACGACATTCAATATCGGCGCGGCGCTGGTGGTCACCAATAACGTCACAACGGCCAATCCACTGGGTACCGCGGGTACGGTCATCGGCGCGACACCGGGCACGACCATCGGGACGATCGTAACGCCACCGTCGCCACCACCGCCGCCGCCTAACGCGGTGGTGACCGTGACGGGTGGGGGAACGGTCACGGACCAAACCGCGACCGCTGTGGAATTCACCATCACCCGCTCGGTCAACACCACGAACACGTTCACCGTGACCTACACGATCGGCGGCGGCACCGCCACGGCGGGCACCGACTACGTCGGCGGTTCGGGAACGCTGACCTTCGCCCCGAACGAGCTCTCGAAGACGATCTCCGTGCCGATTTTGACCAACGGCCGTACCGAAGAGGCCGAGACATTTTCGCTGACGCTCACGGGCGCGACAGGCGGCACCACCATTGCCGGCGGACCTGCGAACGTGACGATTGCGGCCGACTTGGATCTGCCGACGATCTCCATCGGCAATGCGACGGCTTTGGACAACGTGGCCGGTACGGTGACACTCAAGGTCACGCGTGATGGCGCCGTCTACGCGCCGTCGACAGTGAGCTACACAACTGTTGCCTCGGGTTTGGCACAGGCCGGATCGGACTTTACCGCGCAAACCGGAACCGTGACGTTCGCGGCCAATCAGAAGGAAGCGTTCATCACGATTCCGATCCTCGCCAATTCGACGCCGTTGACGCCGGCCAACCGTGAGGACGATGAAACTTTCACGGTTGTCTTGTCCGGCGCCACCGATGCGAGGATTACCGGCGATACCGGCACGGTGACGATTGGCGCCGATCCGGCGCTCGCGTCCTTCAGCATCTCCGCCGTCGGCGCCGGCGAAGGCGGCACGGCCATGATCACCATTACCCGGAGCGGCGCTCTCGGCAGCACCGTGTCGGTAAATTATGCGGCGGTAAATGGCGAAGCGACGGCCGGTTCCGACTTTACCGGCGTCAGCGGAACCGCGACCTTCGGACCCCAAGACCTCAGCATAACCATCCCCATATCGATCACGCTGGACGACGATACCGAAGGCGGCGAGTCATTCACGGTCGTGTTGAGCAATCCTACCGGCGGGTTCATTGCGGACGGCGGGGGCTCGGCCACCGTGAATATCGAAGCCGATCCGATTCCGATCAAGATCGTCATCGGGCCGCCCGCGACGATTTTCGGCGCCTATGCCGATAACGCCTACGTCCAGATCGCAGGGCCGGGTGAGCAGATCACGACTGACAGCAACCTTGCGGTCAGTACTCATACCTTCGAGGCATGGATCCGCCCGGCCAATATGAACGCCGGGGCGGCTTCCGGTGATCCGCAGACCATCGCGTCGATCCTCGGCACGAACTGCATGTTCCTGACCTACGAGACCAACCATAAGATCAAGGTGAAGATAGGAGTCGGCAGCGACGAGAGGGTGCTGGAATCGTCCGTGACCGTTGGTTCGGACGCTTGGCATCACGTCGCTTACAGCTACAACAACGCCACCGGCGAGATAAAGCTGTACATCGACGGCGTTCAAGATACCAACGCGACCTACCTCGAAACCGACACGATCAACTTTGCTTCCAGCGATCCGCTCACCATTGGCGGCGGTTTGACGCCCTATCAGGGCGGCGTCGACGAGGTGCGCGTGTGGAATACGGTGCGCACGCCCGCGGAGATCAACAACAACTTCCATTTTCAATTTGATACCGCGCCGTCGAATCTGCTGATCCAGCACGTTTTTGAGAACCAAGTCGCCGGCGTCTATCCGAACGCCGGCAGCGGCGGCACAGCCTTCGATATATCCAGCGGTGGCTACCATTCGCCGCATGACGGCGAAAAATCCGTGATTTTCACCGGCACGACGCATATCACGACGGACATCGTCGGCGGCCTGCCGGGCTTTACCCTGCAGGCCAACATCCGCCTGCTGGGCACCGCCGGGATCGACCTGCCGATCATGTCGAAGCCGACGGTGGCGAACGGTACGGACGATACTTTCGAGTTTCAGCTGTTCATCGATGCCACGAACCATGTTGTCCTGCGCATGGGCCGAACCGATAGCATGGTGACGGAACTCATCAGCGGCGACCCATTACTGCCGGGCATCGCCTATGACATCTCCGCCACGTTCAATCCCCTAATGAACCAGATAGATCTCTACGTGAACGGGGAACTCGTCGATACCGACAGCTTCATGGGCAGCTTGCGCCGGTTCGGCAACCTGCCGATCGATATCGGTCACATCAATGACGACAGCGGGGACCAATACTTCAACGGCCTCATAAACACCGTCCGCATTTGGGGCCTCCCGATACCGTCCATGCTTATCGATGATATCGACTCCATGGGTGCGCTGCCCGACGCCAACGGCCTGATCGCGCACTTTGGCTTTGTGGATGGTTCCGGGACCGCCGTGACCGACCTCAGCGGAAACGGCCATGCCGCCACGATCACCGGCGGCACGCCGATCTGGATATTCGATGGCCCGCTGGTGACCCACGTCTTCGATGGCATGGAAGATCTGCAGGAAGATGGTGTAGCCTCGGTGCAATTCGTCGGCGCGCCCGGGACGCCGGGCGCGACCTTGACCTACAGCATCGCTTCCGGGCCCTCCCACGGCACGCTCACGATCACGGCCGGCGGATATGCGATTTATAAGCCCACCCTGAATTATGTGGGCGCCGACAGCTTTACGATTTTGCTGACGGACAGCGCCAACGGGACAACCACGCAGGTCGTCAATTTGGACATCGAGGCCGTCAACGACCGGCCGAAGATCGCGCTGCAGACGACGCTGCCGTCGGTCGTCGTCAACGACCCCAGCCCGGTGGGCTATACGATCAATTCTCAATTTGGCGGATCTTTTGTCGATCCGGACGGCAGCTTTGAGGGTGTGGTTGTGCTCGGCTACACCGCGAACCCGACGGGACAGGGAAGCTGGCAGTACTCCACCGACGGCAGCAACTGGTACAGCTTTGGTGCGATTAACGTGGCGAGCACCCAGTTGTTCCTAACCAAGGATACGCTGGTGCGTTTCCTGCCGGACATGGGGTATTCAGGCAATCCCGCCGGTCTGATCCTCAAGGCGGTGGATGATAGCTATACCGGCTCGTTCACGGTGGGCGCCTCGACCGTCAGTATCGCAACGGCTGGTGCCCCGTTCCTTCTGAGCGAGAAGTCGAGCGCGATTTTTGTTCAGGTCGTGCCCCCCGTCGAATTCGACGGCGGCGTCGATGACAACTGGGACGTGGCCATGAACTGGAACCCGGATGTGGTTCCCACGTCGACATCGGCGGTAAGCATCAGCGGCTCGTTCAGCGTGACGTTGAACAATGGCAACAATACGACCGGGGCCAACGCTATCAACAGCCTGGTCATGGGCGGCACGGCCGTATTGGCCCTGGAGTCCGCCACGCGCTTGACCATCAATTCGAGTGGCTTTGTCGGCGCGACCAGCTCCATCGACATCAAGGGGAGCTCCCGCCTCGCCGGCCCCGGCACGCTTGAAAATCACGGCATAATCAACGTGATGGGCATTGGCTATCTGTCGCTTGTGGGCGAGCTGCACAACTACGGCGGCGAAATCAATGTCGGTGACGGTTCCTCGAACAGCACCCTGTTCATGACGGAAGACGTCTCCAACGAAGCGATCAGTCCCGGGCGCATGACGCCCGCCGGGATCATCAATATTCTCACCAACAGCGATTACGACTCTCTGTTTTCGGTGACGAACAGTTCGACGCTGACGAACCACGGCGACATCATTCTTTCGTCGGAGGATACGGACGGCGGTAACGGGCACACGGCGACGCTGGATGCCAATGGAGGCACCCTCATCAACTACGGCATTATTCGCGCCG